>JAENZU010000669.1 GCA_016841125.1 Melioribacter sp.
ATGGAACGTTGAATTATCCGAAACTAAAAAAGCATTTTACCAGGATAAGTTTGCTAAAAGTCCTGAGCTGAATATGGTTTTTCCAACCGTTGAGCAATACACCAAAGATTCCTACGCCCTAGATTTATTAGGTGATCTACTTATAGAAGGGAAAAAAGCACCTCTGTATAATGTATTAGTTGAAGAAAAAAAACTGGCACCTTCAATTTCAGGAGGTCAGAACAATGGTGAAATAGCAGGCGACTTTAGTATTACCGTAAGAGCGTTCCCAGATAAAAGTTTAGCCGAAGTTGAAGATGCAATTTTTGAAGCATTTAAAAAATTTGAAACAGATAAATTTACGGATAAAGATCTTGAAAGAATAAAAGCCGGCTCGGAAACTAATTTTTATAATGGTATTTCAAGCGTGCTGGGTAAATCATTTCAATTGGCAATGTACAACGAATTTGCAGGTTCCCCTTCCTTCATTACCGACGATTTAAATGGATTACTTTCGGTTACCAAGGATGATATATGGCGGGTGTATAATAAATATATCAAAGACAAAAATTATGTATTAACAAGTTTTGTCCCTGCCGGAAATCCGACGTTAGCCGCAAAAGGCTCGGAAGAATTTTTTATCGAAGAAGAAAACATTAGCGATCAAACAGCCGTTGCAGAAGCCGGCGAAGAATTAAAGGTTGAAGAAATTCCATCTAATTTTGACCGATCGATTGAACCGGAAAAAGGTCCTGATCCTGAACTTTCTATTCCCGTAGTTTGGGAAGATAAACTATCGAACGGAATTAAAATTTTGGGTATTGAACACAAAGAACTTCCGCTTGTTAGATTTACCATCACACTCAATGGCGGATTATTATTGGATGATCTGCAAAAGGTCGGCGCAGCAAATCTAATTACCGACGTTATGATGGAAGGAACTAAAAACAAAACACCAATTGAACTTGAAGAAGCAATTGATGAGCTGGGCGCAAGAATCAGAATGTCAACTTCAAGAGAATCGATTGTACTTGAGGCAAATTGCCTTGCATCTAAAATAGAAGATGTCTATAAACTCTCGCAGGAAATTTTATTAGAGCCGCGCTGGGATGAAAAAGAATTCGCAAGAATAAAAGATGAAACACTCGAAAAAATTAATCGGAATAAAACTCAACCCGGTACTATTGCATCACAGGTTTTTAATAAGCTTGTTTATGGTGAAAATCATATATTCAGCAAAAATATTATGGGCAGCGAAAGTGATGTTGCAGCAATCACAATCGAAGATTTGAAAAATTATTACAACAAAAACTTTTCACCGACTGTTGCTTATATTTCAATAGCGGGTGATATATCAAAAGAAAATGCGGTAAAATTATTTGAGCCTCTCGCTGCAAAATGGGAAAGTAAAGAAGTTGTATTTCCTGAATTTCCGACACCGGAAAAGTTAGAAAAATCAAAAGTTTACTTTGTTGATTTTCCCGATGCCAAACAATCCGAAATTAGAATTGGACATATCGGTTTACCTCATACCCATCCTGACTTTTATGCAGCTACTGTAATGAATTATAAACTCGGCGGAAGTTTCAACGGAATTGTGAATTTGATCCTTCGTGAAGAAAAGGGTTTTACCTACGGTGCACGAACATATTTTACCGGCACAAACTACCCCGGTACATTTCTAGCTACTTCTGCTGTTCAGTCGAGTGCTACTCTGGAATCGGCTGAAATATTTAAATCCGAAATAGAAAAGTACCGGGAAGGAATTGAAGAAGAAGATCTTGAGTTTACAAAGAACGCATTGATTAAATCTAATGCTCGCCAGTTTGAAACACTTGATGCTCTGCTGAATATGGTAAACGATATCGCTAGATATGATCTGCCGAAAGACTATGTTAAGCAGGAAGAAAATGTTGTCCAAAATATGACACTCG
>JAENZU010000670.1 GCA_016841125.1 Melioribacter sp.
CAACCTCTTGCGGTGAATTTATCAATGGAAGTCAGAGTAAAGGTGAAATTGTTGTTATGCTTCTCGATATTGCACATGAGTTGTTCGCTATTCATTTTGAAGATATCGGACAAAAAACGATAGAAGAAGCCTCGCATGAAATAGCTAATACAGCTCATACAAAATTTACTAACCCTGCTTTGATTATATGCAGTACCGGGGTAAATCGAAATGGGGATTTCTTCGACGGAGTAGCATTGGTACGCAACTTAGAAGCAGCGTTAGGATCAGATCAAATATTTTATGGTGGAATGGCCGGGGATGATATGACTCTAACAGGGTCATTTGTATTTACGCACGGTAATGAAACGGATTCCGGAATAGTTGCCCTAATACTGGATGCTGAAAATATTACTATGGAAGGGATGGCGATTACCGGCTGGAAACGATTGGGTATTTCTAGAAGAGTGACTAAAAGTAAGGGTAATCTAGTGTATTCAATCGACGATAAACCAGCGGTAGAAATGTACCTTAAATATCTTGGTGAAGGTGGAAAATCGGAAGACAGGGATTTCAATTTGCTGAATGAGCTATCATTCAACTATCCATTTATAGTTGAACGTGACAATACGGGTGAAACTTTGATAAAATCTCCGATGAGTATTAATCATGAGGAAAATGCTTTGGTCATGGATATGGAAATGCACGAAGGTGAAGTTTTCTGGTTCTCTATGCCGCCGGATTTTGATATTGTGCAGGAAATAATTGATGAAGCAACCGAAGTAAAAAATAGAAATGGTACATCTGCTGATGCGCTGCTTATATTTTCTTGTGCCGGAAGGGAACCTGCTTTAGGACCACTTGTAAGTTTGGAAAATGAAGGCTTGGCAAATGTTTGGAACTCTCCCATGACAGGTTTTTTTACTTACGGAGAATTTGGAACAACTAAAAAAGGAAAACAAAATTTTCATTCAACTGCCTGCTGCTGGGTAGCATTAAAAGAAAAATAGAAAATTCAAATGAATCAAAAACTTCAAAATATAATAGACATTATTCAGCAGTCTGAAAAAATAGACGCTGAGCAAAAAAATAACCTATTAAAAAATTTAACAGAGGTAGATAAAGAACTTGAGATAACTGCCTTTAAACTGGAAAGAACGAAGAAAGTAAAAAAGACTACTGCAATTCTGCTGGAAGAAACTATTGAGGAACTAGAGCAAAAAAGAAAAGCAGTTGAATCACAAAACCGTGAACTTGAAATTGAAGCAGCACTTGAAAGAGTAAGATCTAAAGCGATGGCGATGCATAGTTCCGAAGATATTGCCGAAACAGTTGATACCTTCTTTTTAGAATTGAAAGTACTTAATATTACTCCGCGGAGGTGCGGTGTCGGAATGGTTGATGAAAATACTCGAATTGCCGATATCCATGCTACAACAGATACACAAGAAAAAAAAATAAAAAATATGACCGGTAAATTAAAGTTAGCCGGGCATCCGGTATTAGATGAAATATTTGAGAGTTGGAAACTTCAAAAGGAATATCATCCGGTTCTAAGAGGGAGTGAAATTTCTGAATATTATAAAATTATGAATCCACAAGTTACCTTCCCCGATTTTGCCACAGACGAAGTTCAATATGGTTATTATTTTATGTTCAAAGAAGGAGGTGTTTTTGCCTGGACGGACAAAGCATATGCAGAACATGAATTACAAATATTTAGAAGATACACATCAGTTCTAAGCTTAACATACCGTCGATATCTTGATTTGAAAGAGGCAGAAGCGCAGGCAAGAGAAGCGCAAATAGAAGCTGCATTGGAAAGGGTTCGATCATTAGCCGTTGGGATGCAGCAAAGCGATGAAGTCGGAAAAGTAAGCGATGCGCTCTTTTCGGAACTACAGAAGTTAAGCGTAAAAGTTTTAGCATG
>JAENZU010000671.1 GCA_016841125.1 Melioribacter sp.
ACAATAAAGACTCATTCAATCTTACAACCAATGCAGGCAAAGTAAGTAACGAATTAGCCAAATCGGCTCTGGATAATATTTATGTTGTACCTAATCCGTATGTCGGATATTCAGATTTAGAACAATCAGTTTTAGTTGGAACTACCCCCACAAGAGAGAGAAGAATTTATTTCGAAAATCTACCACAAGAATGTACAATACGGATTTATACAATCTCCGGGAATTTAGTTAGAGAGCTCCATCACCAAACCGGTTATGAAAGCGGTCGTGAATATTGGAACTTACTTAATCGAGATGGTCTGAGCGTTGCTTACGGAATATACGTTGCTCATATCGATGCCCCCGGTGTTGGTGAAAAGATAATTAAGTTTGCTCTTATTAAATAAGGGATGTGAAATACTTTGAAGTATTTCACATTAACTAAATTGGAGTTTTACATGAGACGAATATTAAATTCACTAATAATAATAATCTTATTGTCGTTTTTATCGAACGCACAAAGCATAAATAAAACGGGAACGACAAGTGCTCAGTTTTTAAAGATTGGTGTTGGTCCTCGTGCAATTGGAATGGGAACGGCGTTCACTGCAACCGCAGATGATCTCAGTTCAATCTATTGGAATCCAGCAGGCTTAGCAAACAATTTCTCCAGTGAAGCTATGTTCAATCATACAAACTGGTTCGCGGATATTGGATTCGACTTTGCGGCTGTTTCAACACATATGGATGGAGTTGGAACCATCGGTGCGTTTGCCTCCATTCTCTCGATTGATGAAATGATTGTGAGAACAATTGAAAGACCTGAAGGAACAGGTGAAATGTTCAAGTCGGGTGCAATGTCTTTGGGAATTTCATTTGCCCGGTATTTAACAGATAACTTTTCTATTGGAATGAATGCAAAATATATAAGGGAATATATCTGGAATTCAACAGCTCAGGGCTTTGCAATTGATATTGGAACTATTTATAAAATAAATATTCTGAACGAATTCAGGATAGCTGCAAGTATATCAAACTTTGGTACAAAGATGAAGTTGGATGGCAGAGATATCTTACTCCTTCAGCGGATTGGAGGAGCGGACGGAGACTTGCTCAACACAAAAGTAGAATTGGATGAATTTGATCTTCCGCTTATGTTTAGGGTTGGCGTTGCAGCAGATTTAATAAAAAACAGTGACAGTAGATTAACCACTGCCATTGATGCTGTTCATCCAAATGATCATACGGAATTTGTTAATTTAGGTGCCGAATATTCATGGAAGGAAATTATTTTTGTCCGCGGAGGATATAAATCTTTATTCGAATTAAACACTGAAGAAGGATTAACGGCAGGCCTTGGTTTGAAATACAGAATTCTTGGATCCTTCCAGGTGATAGTTGATTATGCGTATCAAGATTTCGGTAGATTGGAGAGTGTACACTATTTTTCTTTTGGTGTTAAATTTTAATAATTTTTATCACTTTCAGAAAGAATTAAATCTCGGTGATCAAATCTAAAGAGGATTATCTTTATTATTTAGAGGCTGATAGAATTGCCAAAGGTCGTCCTAAAAAAAGGAAACTTTTAAAGAGACTCAAACTTTTTCTTTCTCCGGATTATATTTGGGAGTTTCAAAAAACCCTGAGAAAACTTGAGTATTATAAAAATTGTAAAAAAAGTTTAATTAACAAATTGACTGCCGCGCTAATTACCGGGAAGTTTAACCGCCTTTCTTATAAACTTGGGTTTACAATTCCCATTAATGTATTTGGTCCCGGTCTATCTATTGCACATCACGGAACTATAATTATTAACTATCAAACTAGAGTTGGTGCGAATTGCAGGCTCCATGCATGCGTAAATGTTGGAACAGAAGCGGGGTTTAAAGGAAAGGCTCCCACTATTGGAGATAATTG
>JAENZU010000672.1:0-376 GCA_016841125.1 Melioribacter sp.
AATTAATTCCTGTGACCGTCGTATCGTTAGATGAATTGATATTAATATAATCGGCATTAAATATTTCGGGCTGATTATCGTAAAATTCCTGATTGAAACCATCCTTGTAAGCACCGACGATGAAACCTCCATTGATTGAGGTATAGTCGTTAATTACTAACGAGTAACTTCCGTCGGGATTTGATTCGGTGGTGTAACTGTTCCAGAAAAGTCCCAGGTCATTTCCAACAAGAATTGCTTCAACGGTAGCTCCGCCAATTGGATTTGCCTGCTCGTCTGCAACAACACCTTCAACGGTTACGGTATACGATTCGAATAGAGGTATTCCATAATTGTTTTCGACTGTTGTTTGATCTTCTACAATGCTTACCATTGT
>JAENZU010000672.1:386-1873 GCA_016841125.1 Melioribacter sp.
GAAAAAATGTGGAATCGCCGTAAAAATAAAACATTTGAACATAGTAATTACCTGCAGGAACATTATCTAATGAATAATTACCGTTTTGATCAGTTTCACCCACCAGATTAAAAGCTATCGGCGGCAAAGTAAGCATTGGCATTAACTGAATAATGGCGCCTTCAACGGGAAGATTTGTATTATCAAACGTAACCTGTCCATTAATAGTACCGCTCGGAACCGATGACTCCTCAAACATTTGAAAATCAATATGATTAGTATCGGAATTAATAAATACAAACTGAGGATCCTCAGGCATGAAAAACCCGGTTGCAAAAACAAGCATCACATATTCACCCTGCGGAATATTTTCAATTTTATAATATCCGGTATCGTTTGATGTTGTTTCAAAGTAAATCCCTAAAGTTGTATGATTGAATGCAACCAGCGCATTCGGCACCGGAGAAAAAGCCCCGTTAGTATCATAATAATAAATCATTCCGTCAACAACAGAAGCTCCGCCGGTTGAATCGGGATAAAGATAAATAGAGAGATTAGTAATATTATTTGGCGAAGTTAAATTCAGTGATTGCCCGAAAGTGGCATATCCCTCTTTAGAAACAGTTAACGTATAATTTCCCAAAGGAATATCTGAAATTTGGAATGCTCCGTTTGCATCGGAATTTGTGCTGAATAATACAGCACCACCTTGTGTGATTGCCAGATTCGCATTTTCAATAGGGACAAAGTTAACTTCATCTTTAACAAAGCCTGCAATAGAAGCAAAGCCTGTCTGCAGCAAATCGAGAACAAATGTCACCGACGTGTCGGAAGCAATAAAGAACGGTCCAAATGCACCTGGTTGGTAGTCCGGATGACTAACAGCAAAGAAATAATCTCCGGGTCCCCCCACCTCCAGGAGAAATGAACCGTCACTATTGCTTGTTGTGGTATATTGACCAAATATGGTCGAATCCACGGCAGAAGCTTTTATCGTAGCACCGGAAAGTAATTCCCCGGTATCGCCTTCCACTGTGCCGCTTACTGAAACGGCATAAACAGCAGAACTTAAAATTACTGTGATCAGAAGAAAAGAAAATAATTGTCTAAGTTTTAACATAAAAAATCCCCCAAAATTGGATTAAAGTTTTATTCATAAGTCCCAAATGATGTGCCAAAAAATCTTTTAATTAATAATGAATATATCACGTGAATTGTTCCATTAAATTAAATGATTTAGTTCTAACTGTGTAAATAAGTTACAGTGCGTGTATAATATATACGATTATTTAGTTAATCGGGAAGTTCAAATTGAGATAAAAATATGAACCTGCACTTGCTGAATTTGATGGTAGTTGAGGCTGAATTGTGATAAGATCGTCTCGGGAAAAAAATAGAATGTCTAATTGGCTGAATAACTACACAGCCGCATAAGAAATTAAAAGTGAATTTCTAATTTTAAATGCAGAATTATATTTATCATATTTTTCGGATATAATTAATTTGTT
>JAENZU010000673.1 GCA_016841125.1 Melioribacter sp.
GCACCTCCTATCAAAGCAGCTCTTGCCCCCTGAATGGAACCCTCTGCATGTCCTCTTCTTGTACCGAATTCAATAAGCTGACCATTTTTGCAGACCTGCTTAATTCTGCATGCTTTTGTAGCAATAAGTGTTTGATAATTTATAATATTTAATAACGCGGTTTCAATTATTTGTGCTATAAATAGTGGTGCTCTAACAACCGTTAGTGGTGAATTGGGATGTACAATTTTTCCTTCTTCAACGGCGTCAAGTGAAACCTGATCCATCGACCAATTATTTTTTAGATATTTTAAGAATTCATCGCTAAATATTCTCTTATTATCGCTGCTCCTTTGACTCTTTAATAATTCTACTTCTTTATTCGAAAATTTTGTATTGAATAACCAATTCACAAAAGTTTCTAATCCAGCATAAATACAGAATCCAGCTTTACCTTTCCCATAATCAGGATTGCGACGATAGAAGTGGTCAAATTGAACCGGAGTTTCATGTACCTCGTTTTCAAAGTATAACTGAGCCATCGTCAGTTCATATTGATCGGTAAAGAGTATCCCTCTCTCAAAGTTATTTGAGTAATTCATAATTCAATGGTTTCTTTTCTTTTTGATTAAGCTAAGGTTCAGCTACAATAATTTTAAATTAAGGGCTGCATGTTAAACCGGAGAAGAATTATTAGGTTAAGGTTTCCTCCCCACGGCTCTCCAAATATTTAACTACTTCACGCACATCCTGAACACTTTTGCGATTGCAGATTAGCAGTGCATCATCAGTATCAATCACTATTAAATTTTCTTCGCCCAATACAGCAGTAAATTTGTTGGGTGAATAAATGTAAGACGATGAAGTATCTTTGGTAAAAACTTTACCATTAACTGCATTCGAGTTATTATCTTTATCATTCAATTCATAAACGGTTTCCCAGCTCCCAACGTCTCTCCAATCGAATTCACCTTTTACGGTATATACTTTATCAGACTTCTCCATTATTGCATAATCGATTGAAATACTCTCCATCTGCGGGTACACTTCTTCTAAGGTATCATACAGACCATTTGCCTCAATTCCGTTTTCAATCTTAATGAGATCATCAAAAATATTTTTTTTGTAGGAATGCAATTCGTCCAATATTGTATCAGCCCGCCAGATGAACATTCCGGAATTCCAAAGGTAATTGCCTGAAGCTAAATATTGCTCGGCTAATTCTAAGTCCGGTTTTTCCTCGAAGCTTAGAACCTTATGGATTTTCGAATCCGCTTCATCTTTATCAAATTTAATATACCCGTAACCGGTATCTGGGCGTGTTGGATTTATTCCAAAAGTAACCAGCCCATTTTTATGGTATGCAAAATTGACTGCAACATCTAAAGCTTCAAAAAACTTATTCTTATCAGTAATTAGATGATCCGCGGGAAGGGTAATAATAACAGAGTCTTTCGAAATATTCTTTACGAGCAAAGCTGAAAGCCCTACGCATGGTGCCGTATTTCTCCCGACCGGCTCGGCGATTATATTGTCTTTAGGTATCGATGGGAGCTGTTCTTCTATTAGAGCCTTTTGAACTTTATTTGTTATAATAAAAATGTTCGCCTTTTTAACGTAACCGTCCAATCTCTCAACAGTACCCTGAATCATAGTGTTCTCGCCGAATATATTGAGCAGCTGCTTTGGATGAAGTTTTCTGCTGCGGGGCCAGAATCTTGAACCAACACCGCCCGCCATAATTACTACAAATTTTTCCACCTAATTTTCTCCGGGTTTTTCATTGTTAGCAAATAAGTGAATGAAAGTAACATCTCATTTTAAGATGTTATATCATACAAATAGAAATGATTATGCTAAAGATATGCATAGTGATTGAATAT
>JAENZU010000022.1 GCA_016841125.1 Melioribacter sp.
TGCACGACTTGGGCACGGCGACAAGTTGGTAATTTGCGACTGCGGTTTGCCTATTCCCAAGAATGCAGAAATTGTGGACTTAGTATTGGTTAAGGGTGTCCCGACGTTTAGGCAGGTTTTAAAAGCTGTGTTGAAAGAAGTGCAAGTCGAAAAAGTAATTTATGCAGAAGAGTTCGAAAAAGTTAGCAAAGCCCTTTTTGATGAAATGAAAAATTTAATTCAAGCTGTTGAGCACATTTGCATAGCGCATGAAAAATTTAAAGAAGAAACCAAATGTGGTGATAATGTTGTATTTGTCCGGACTGGCGAAGCAACGCCGTATGCAAACATCATTTTAGTTAGCGGTGTATCCTTTTAGTTATTTGAGGTTAAAATGAATTCGAATCAATTAAGTCAATTTAGAAATAGAACAATAGAATTTTTAGATAAAGCCGGAATTATTATATCCGACACAGAAAAGGAAAACATTGAAGTTGCGGATTTCGGATTGAATGATATCGATCACATTGGGTTGGAGTTGGTTGTGTATGAAAATAATGATCGCTATTGCGCAAAGGAACTGGTTTTATTTCCCGGGCAAACCTGCCCCGAGCACCGGCATCCGTCGCTCGATGAAAATAACCAGGGAAAGAGAGAAACTTTCAGATGCAGATATGGTGAAGTGTATCTTTATGTCCCCGGCAATTCTACAAAAAATCCCAAAGCAGAGCTTCCGGAAAGATATAAAAACCACATTACGGTTTGGAATGAAATTGTATTAAAGCCAGGCGACCAATACACTCTAGAACCCGATACTCTTCATTGGTTCCAAGCAGGACCGCAGGGTGCTATTGTATCGGAGTTTTCATCGACAAGTTCGGATGAGACAGATATTTTTACCGATCCCCATATCAACAGAATTCCAGATTATGATGAGTGATCGATGACATCCAAAGAAAGATTTTTAAAAGCTTTAAATAGAGAAAAACCGGATAGACTGCCAGTCACGACCCATCACCTGCAGCAGTATTTTCTGGATAATACTATGAATGGAATTTCGATTGACGAAACCTTTGATCATTTTGGATTTGACCCGATAAATTGGTTTCAAGCTTATAAACCGGATGAGACCAAAGGTGAATATTATGATCCCGACCATCAGCCCGGATTTCTTGAAGCCAGGAGAATATCCTCAGATAATTGGAGGATAAAACAAGTAATACTGCCTCACGAAAAATATGAAACAGTCAGATATAATTTTGTCACTCCAAAAAAAACATTATCAATGGTTTTGCAGAGCAATGAATATACAACTTGGGTTGCAGAACGACTAATAAAAGAAAAAAGCGATATCGATATTATTGCAGAATTCGCATCATCACCTAAATGTGATGTTGAAGCGGTAAATAAAGAAGCGGAAAGTTACGGCAGCCGCGGAATGATCCGCGGATTGATAAGTTTTTTTGATGTATACGGGCAATCAGGATGCTGGCAGGATGCTGCGGTTCTTTATGGAATAGAAGATTTAATTATGGCAACCTTTGAAGATGAACAGTGGGTTCACCAATTCCTGCAGATACTTTTTGAAAGAAAGAAGATATTTCTTGAATCCTGCAAAGGTGCAAAGTACGATCTATTGGAACACGGCGGCGGCGATGCATCATCAACTGTGATATCCCCAAATATTTTCGCGGAGTTTGTCGCCACATATGATGCAAAGTTAATTCAAATTGCTCACGAAGCAGGTCAGAAAGTGGTTTATCATACTTGCGGCGGAATGATGCCAATTTTAGAAATGATAGCAGAAATGAATACCGATGCAATGGAAACTTTCACTCCGGTTGATATGGGCGGCGATACCAATCTTGTTGAAGCAAAAAGACGTATAGGTGATAAAGTATGCATGATAGGAGGCTTTGATCAATATCATTTTTTTAATAATTGTACTGCCGACGATACGCGAAAAGCAGTAAGAGATTGTTTTGAAGCTGCCGGTGAAAATGGCGGTTTTATTTTATCCCCGTCCGATCATTTTTTCGAAGCTGATCCGGAATTAATTCATGCTTTTGTTGATGAAGCAAAGAAATGTGTTTACTAAAAATTTTAGAGACATGAATAAAATAATCGAGATTGACCTTTCAGTAGAAGAGCTCGAAAAAAGAAAAGAGCGAATTGAGAAAACCAAAAAATTTGAAACTCCTGATCGTGTTGCGGTTTTGCCTGGACTTGCACTCAGATTCCTAATTCCGCAAATTGGAGCCAGTTTTAAAAAATATTATTCTGATCCTGAGGAAATGCTTCGTGCACAGATTTATGCACAGAAATGGGTCCTCGAAAATGTGAAGACAGATGCATATTCCATTACCGGCGCTTGGGTAGGTGCATGGACAGATTTTCAAAACACATTCGAATCCGGAAGTTTAGGGTGCGATGTTATATTTCCCGACGATGATATTCCTTGGGTTGGATCCGCGTGGATCAAAGATGATCAAGATTTGAAAAAATTGGAAATGATGGATTTCATCAATCGCGGAATAAATGCAAAGCAATTGCAATTTCGTAATAAGATGATGGAGGTTGCTGAGAAATATCCGGTACGATTTAAAGGCGGGGAGATATTCTATCCTGGAGCAAGACCTTCATTAACACATACATCCGACGGACCCTTTGGAGTTGCAGGTGACCTGATGGGGCAAACAGAAATTTTTACGGCTGTTTACGAGCGTCCGGATTTTGTGAAAGAGCTTCTTCGCATTGTTACTGATAAACTCATTCAATATCTCGATTATTGCTGGGAAATTGAAAGATTGCCAGTGCCGAAAAACTTCTCATGGACTGATGATTTGGCAGTATCGCTTTCACCTGAACAATTCAAAGATATTGTTCTGCCTTCCGAAAAAAGACTTCGATTCAATTTCGACGGTTATGTCAGTCTTCATATGTGCGGCAAATCAGACCACCTTCTTAAAATATTTAGAGATGATTTAAAAATAAATGAGCTGCAGGGTTTTGGTTACCAAGTAGATCTTGATTATATCTCAGAAGTGATGAGAGGCAAAGTTATACTGATCGGCAATATCGATCCAATGCTGATTTATTCGGGAACACCAGAGCAAATAAAGACTGAAGTTAAAAATGTAATTAATAAATTAGCTAAACATCGTGGACTTATTATTCAAGACGGCAACAATATTCCGCCCGGATCTCCATTAGAAAATATTAACGCAATGATGGAAGCCGCCGAGGAGTTCGGAAAATATGAGTGATAATAGCAGGGAGTTTCTTCAAAGACTTTGGAATCTAGAGAATGATGAACGTCCCGGCTTCATAATTGGTGATCTCGGTCCAAAGGTTAAGGGGGGTAAAGCAGTTAAAAGTGCGCTGTTTTCTACCGATGGTGATGTGACAGTAAATGAAAGGCTGCAAAATCCGGAAGAATATTTAAAAGCTCAACTTCAGGAAATTGAATCTCAGAAAAAATTAAGAGGCGATTATGTTCCTGCATTGTGCCCAAGTCTGGGAGTTATAGCATTCCCTTCAGCATTCGGGTGTGAGGTGATTTGGTGGGATAATGATTTTCCCGCGGTAAAGCCCGTGTCGGATTTGGAAGCAATGCCCGCCCCGTCAATGCAAAGTGGAGTTCTTCAAAAAATATTGGATTACACGGAATACTTTATCGATGAGACAGATGCGAATATCCCAATCAGACTTACGGATATTCAAGGTCCGCTAGATAATGCCGCAATGATTTTAGGTCCGAATGATTTTTTAATGGGACTGCATACAAATCCAGAGTTTATCAAAGAAATGATGCAGAGTGTTACAGATTTGATGATCAGCTACATCAAAGAATTTCGTGCTCTTGTGAAAAAGAAGAATGCTGAGTTTGTGCCGGCTATGTTTCAACCCTGGATGCCGGATGGATACGGAATTTCAATATCGAATGATGAGTGTGTAATGATAAGTCCCGAAATGCATGATGAATTTCATGTCCCGTTCATCAATCAACTTAGTGAGGAATTTGGGGGTGTATATATTCATTCGTGCGGAGACTGGACACATCAATTTTCCAGTTACGATAATATATATAAACTTCGAGGTGTTGAATTCGGTGCCAGTGAAGCTCCCTATGCTAAAGTATTGGACCATTTTAACGGGCGTATTGTAACCTCGTGTAGAGTTGGATTTAACAGAGATATTAAATTCAACGGGATGAATGATTTTATAAAAAGAGTTCGTTCAAAAGCGAAAACAAACAATGGATTATTTATTAATGTTGATATCACAAACGGAATAGCAGAAGAACCGTGGGAAGAAACTGACCTCGATGTACTTTACAAATTATTGAACATGAAATATGCATAAGCCTTTAAATGCTCCCGAAAATTTTGAGTGGTTCACTAAACTTGTTGATTGGAAAGAGTTAAGCGACACCGTTCAACTTCTTGTTAAAACGAATACAGAAAAAATTCAAAAAATAAATTTCTCGTTGACTTCAAACAATTGTGTCCGATGTTTTTTTAAGTTATCAGGGGAACCAAACAAACTCTCACCCATGCTGGATGGTGAGATCAATTATAATAAATTTCATATTGAGGATAGAGATGAATTTTTAGTTCTCTATTTTGATGATTATAAAATACTAATTTCAAAAGATCCTTTTAATGTAAAATATTTTGATGTAAGTGATGAATTTATCTGCGGAGACAACACCCGGGATGTGGATGGACTCGGAAGACCTTTTGTAATGCCGCTTGGGTTTTTTAATATCAGCGGTGAAGAATATTCAATAACAAATTCGTTTCACTTAAGACAAGATGAACATCTCTTCGGGCTCGGCGAAAAATTTACACGGCTCGATAAATCAGGCCAGAAAATAATTTCATGGACGCAGGATGCATTCGGTTCAACAAGCGAGAGATCGCATAAAAATATTCCATTCCTATGGAGTACTAAAGGATACGGGTACTTCTTAAATTCAACCGGAAAGATCAATTGGGATTTGGGTGTTTCCTCCTGCCAATCATGGACAGTTGAAATTGAAGATAACACCTACGATGCATTTTTAATGCTCGGGCAAACTCCTGCCGATATTCTTAAAAAATATTCCCAACTCACAGGCTTTTCACCTCTACCGCCAAAGTGGAGTTTCGGTTTATGGGTTTCGTCAGGGGGGACTTACCGTGATCAGCAGAAAATGAATGAGCTTATCGACGGATTGGAAAAGAATAATATCGCGGCTGATGTTGTACATATTGATCCATGGTGGATGAGATGGAGAAAGTATTGTGACTTTGTTTGGAATAGAGAAGAATTCCCGGAAATCGAAAAATTTATTGACAAGTGTCATCAGCTTGGTTTGAAAATCTGTCTTTGGGAACATCCTTATTTGTCAGTCGAAAGTGAACTTTATAATGAGGGTGTCGAAAACAATTATCTTGTTAAAAATCCCGATGGTGAAGTTTACATTATTGATTACGGATTATCTTTAGCCCCACGACCTGATGGAGTAGTTAGGGTTGCAGGTGAAGGTGATTCATGGAATGCGCCTGTTGCAATAATAGATTTATCCAACCCCAAAGCGGTCGAATGGTTCAAAGAATTGCATCGCCCTATACTGGAAATGGGGATTGATGTATTCAAAACAGATTTCGGTGAAGACATTCCGCATGACGCAGTTTTTTATAACGGCGAAACCGGAAGGACGATTCACAATCTTTATCCTTTACTTTACAATAAAGCAGTTTATGAAATCACAGAGGAAGTTAAGGGAAAGGGGGTAGTCTGGAGTCGTGCCGGAACAGCGGGTAATCAGAAATATCCTGTTTGCTGGTCTGCCGATCCAGCTGCCGATTTTGAAAGCTTGGCATGTACAATTAGGGGAGGTCTTTCGATAGGGTTAAGCGGAATTCCGTTTTGGAGTAATGATATCGGGGGTTATAGAGGAATGCCCTCTGATGAACTTTATATTAGATGGGCACAATTCGGATTACTTTGTTCCCACAGTCGAATGCATGGAGACAGCCCGAGAGAGCCTTGGTACTTCAGCGAAAATACGTTGAATATTGTCAGAGATTTCATTGAGTTGAGATATGAGCTCTTTCCATATATTTACAATGCTGCAATTGCAGCTTCAAAGTCAGGCTTGCCTGTTTTAAGAGCAATGGCACTCTCATTTCCGGATGATCCGAATTGCTATGACAAAGATCTGCAATTTATGCTTGGTGATTCAATATTGGTAGCCCCTGTATATAACGAAAGCGGGAAGCGATATGTCTATCTGCCCAAAGGAAATTGGTTTGATTTTTGGAACAAAGAATTAGTTGAAGGAAATCAAAATATAAACACAATTTCGGATTTGACTAAAATACCAATATTCATTAAGGCGGGCGCGGTTATTCCGCGTATGCAAAATCAAAACCGAATTCCTCAAGACAGTATCAATCCAATAATTTTTGAAATTTATTTCGACGGTAGTAAAGATTCTCAATTTTATGAAGATGAAGGAGTCACTAAAATAAATTGCAGAGATGAAGGTGAATTTAGCATCAGTATTCAATCTCCAATTGAAAGGCAAGTTATTGTTAGATTGTTTACCTCACACAAAATCCTAAATGTTAAAAACAGCTCAAGTGATAATCTGGAATTCTCTCTAATAGATAAAGGTTATGAGATCAAATCAAATCAAAACGACTTTAACCACAAAATAATTATTGAATGGATGATGCCTTAATTTTATTCAACAAGATATTCAATTGAGTTGAGCAGTATTTTCTTTGCAATAATATGATGAACACCTTCTCCTTTTCCTGTCATACCCGGAATCGAATAAAATACTATCTTACCTTTACCGGCGTTAACAGTAAAACCGGCAACTCCAATATTCGTGTCGTGGTCACGTCCGAATCCAATGAATGCGTCTATGTTTTCACCTTCTAGCATTAAACCGTCAGAACCGTTAACGGAAGCTTGATAATAACTTTTCATTGCCTGATTGACAGGAAGACCCTTCATCAGCGCGTGTTCTTTTACAAAGTACCATGCGCCCATCCATGAAGCTCGTACGCTTCCTACGTGTCCTATATAATTAATTATTCCGGTTTCACCTAACTTGTTTCCATAAGCATCAGCGGCTTCCGGTCCGTCCGGCAGTAATATTGCGTTTGTCCCACTCTTTATTTTTTCTATCACATCATCGGTGAGATTGATCTGTGCTTCGTACTTTTCCCAAGTCAGACCCGTTTTATCGGTATAGGGTTCACCTCCACAGTTTATTGCAATAACTTTATCACCAGCCTCAATTTTGATCGCGCTGAATTTGCCGTAGTTCACAGTTCTTTTAGGAATTGTGATCTTTACATTACCGTCGCTTGTTTCAGTCATAAATACTTTTTCTATTGCTGAATTTTTGCCGCCGGCTTCTTTATAAATATCAAAATTTTCTAAAACAGTTTTGCCATTTACGGCTACATCGAAAACTCTGGCTTCCGGTCCGCTTAAGGTAACCTCGGCAAATTTAAGTGTAACTTTTGCTATACCGCTTGGCAAGTCGGTAAATACATATTCCAAATTTTTATTGTAGCCCCAGCTTTCAGTCCAATACAATTCATCATCTTCGGTATTTTTGATGTCCACAGGATCGACAATGGAACGCCATCCATAGAGAAGCTGCGATGAAACAATGATCAAATCATAATTTTGATTCGGATCATATTTCTCCGCGTTAATATTTGTAAAAGATGCGACTTGTTTAATTAACTCATAGTCATTACAAATTACACCAACATTTAATTCCCGGCCAAAATTATGATTTGTATTTAACACAAGTAATTCTTCCCGAGTGGTAAAATTGGGAATTTCATCAATTTGTAATTCAATCGAGTAATAACCTTCAGTATTAAATTTCGGAAGTTCAACATTCTCATCAATTAAATAAACGAACTTGTTTTCAATTTTCTCCGGCACCGGAAATTCTTTAGCTAATAATTTCTGACCGGAGGAATTTTTTATTGAAAGTATTAATTTTTTACCCGGAGCTTTGGAAGTTTCATTTATTAAATAAATATCAACGGAAGCATTATCCCCAGCTTCATAATTTAACGATGTAGTTTTAATTACGGGTCGGATCAATGCAAACCTTTCTTTAAGTAAATCCGGCTTCCCTTTGAACCCTCTTAAATTGTCAAGCAGACCCGAATGGTTTTCAATTGCCGTTGATTCCCATCCGCTGATAACAAGATAGTCATTTGCTTCGGCTAGTCTCGCCGTTTCAATTACTCTACCCCAAAAATCGTAGCATTTATCACCGATATTCAAAAACAAATCCTCGGCTGTCGGAAATGATTCTCTGAATTTCCATCTGTCTAAAAATTGATTATAAGATTTGAGTATTCTTTTGTGATCTGCCAAATCATAGCTTTCACCACCGTTGGATTCAATTTCGCGAATCATACGGGCATGATTGTCAGGTACTGCAGCGCCAAGCATTTCGCCCCAAGTAACAATTTCCTTTTTATTAGCTGAGTGATGAGTAAAATCGTTTTTAGATTTATACATCTCATCTTTCCAAACTCCCGGACCGCCGACTGTATGCTGATCCCACCAGCCGGAGTATCCGTCTCCTTGGTCGTAGTAAACCGTTGTGTCGTAAGGCGCCATCCAAACTTGGTTGTTCGGTGGTATGCCGGATTTCAGCATGACAACCCTGCTTGGATCTTCTTCATGCATTCGCCGTATCAAATGAAAGATTCTGGGATTGTTCAAATCCGGATTAATTTCATTTTGAATTGAGTACATTATTAGCGATGGATGACTGCGGTGATCCTTTATCATTCTTATTAATTTTTCTTCCATATATTTTTCGGCAAATGTGGATGCAGTTCCATTTTTACCGCTAATATCAACTCTGCTTTTGGGTGATTCGGAATAGAGAGAGTATTCTTTACCGAGTGCACTTTGACCGCCGCCCGGCTCCATATATCTGAATAGCCCTAATCTGTCATGGGCATCCAATGCTTCTGTTTTACCAATGTTACGATGAAACTGGATGCAATTCATCCCAAATGATTTCGCTGCATTTACTTCCCGCTCAGCCAATGCCGGTGTTGGAAATAATCCGTTGAATCCCCAAAAGCCCCACGATATTGCTGATATTAAACGAATCCTCTTATCATTGAGCTTTAGAATTGCGTTTTCGCCTATACCATCAATAGTAAAAGATCTAAATCCGAATGTCTTGACGGAGCTTTCAAAAGCAGTCTTTGAATTGCTGAGTTTAATAGATGCCTTAATTTTGTAAAGGTTTGGATTTTCTAAATCCCAAAGTACAGCATCTTGATATCGAATTTCCTGCGTCATCTGATTATTAGATTCAGCATCAATTGAAAATTTTTTTTTCAATGTTATAACCGGTAAAGCGGGATTTTCATTTTTATATATTTCAAAAATTAATTCGCCGTCTGCGGCACTACCGAGAGTGTTTTGTAAATCTAAATGTGCAATAATATTTTCGGGATCGGCTGTATTCGCTATCCAAAGATCATCGATATACACGGGTTCATGTGATGAGATTGTAATACCTCTATCCAATCCTCCGAAACCATGACCGAAATGGAATTCGTACTTGCCCCAACCATGAAGTTTTGTGTCTAGCCAGTCCATTTGTCCGCCGGGATTGGTGATCCGGATAGCCAGAATATTTTTTTCACCCAGCATTGCCGCTTTGGTAATATCACAGTTAAAAGCAGTTTCCGTAATTATGTTGTATCCAACGAGCGTTTCATTAAGATATACTTCAGCTATCAATCTTGCGGCTCTTATATTTAGGAAAATTAATTTACCTCTGAAACTCTGCGGTATTTCAATTTCTTTCCACCACCAAGAAACTCCTTTGTAGTTCCCGTTTTTTACGAGTGTATCCGACTTTTCAAAGTAATATTCATTTTCATAATTTCGTAAACCAAACTCTCCCCAATAATGCTGCTCCACTGTTGACGGAAGAGAAATACTTTTGCTGATGTTGGTGTTCAATATTTCCCAGCCGCCTGTCGGCGGGTTAACGGGTAAGTCAGCAATAATAAATTCTCCGGGTAAAAATAGATCATCAGTTTCCCACTCCGCCGAGGTGTCCGGCCATAAATTCCAATTGTTATCTTCTATCATTATTGGTTCCTGCGCATTTGAATTATGTAAAAATAATAGAATGAATGCTGAAAATAATATCTGTTTTAACATAATTTCTCTTTTATAAATCGTTTGTTGATAAAGATTTATTCGACACAATAGGATTACTTAGCTTAAAATAGGGCAAAGCCGAAAACAAACTCTTGATCTATTTTTCGGTGATAAGATCAACCTCACTAATTTCGTTCGATCGTGTGATCCGAAATGTTTTAATTTCAAGTGCACTCAATTCAAATGAATGATTTAAATCCCATAGCGAAAATTTAGCAGCACCAGCGATACCCGATGATTCCTGAATTCTGATTAGAATGTCTTCACTGTTTTCTGATCTCTTAACAGCAAGAAGTCTTATGCTTGGAGGAGCAATTTTTATTCTAACATCAGAAAGGTTTTCGCCGATCGGTAAATGCGAATAAACAGCCGGAGGATTATTAATTAAATCGGCAAGCCCGTTTATTTTAGATTTCACCTCAGCTAAAGTGCCGGGAATTATTAGGAATCGGAAATCATGAACACCCTGATCCGATCGATTTAAATATTTCGAATTGTCAAATTTTAAACCTTGCTCGTGGCAGTAAACCGGGCTCCTCAATGCAGACAGCCTTATCTCACCATCTTTACTATCAAAGCCGTGGGTGCCGTTATTAATAATTCCAAGAGCCAAGTCTTTCCTATCAATTATTCCATGTGTGATCATCCATCTACTGTGAACCTGTTCAGAACCGTCGGCTTCGCGCTCAATAATGCCCCCCGGAATTTCACAAATTATTTTTCCGGAAACGAGCTTTGTTGGGATTGAAAATTTTAATCTGTTCGGTTCATTCCAATGAACTCGGGCTTTAATTTCTACAAACGAAAACTCGGAATAAATAATGTACTGCAGAATAATTCTGCTATTGTTATAACTACAAGTTGTCTCAACTATTTTGCGGATGCTCCCTTCTTCAATTACAGAACTGTTTACCACTTGAAATTCACCGATGACATTTCTGTATTCCCAAATATCGGTACCCCAAGAATCGCCGTTATCTTCAACAACCAAAGGTTTGAATAAAGGACCATTTAAAAAATTAAAATCATTGATTGCAATTTTGTCAATCATAGAGGAGTTGTTAAATCTAATATTCAGGTTAGATTGAAAATCACGGATTTCCTTTTCGCCTTTAATTGCTTCAACATAATAATGATAGGCGCCTGCACCATTGAAGATATCGGTAAAGCATATTTTTCTCCGCCAATGATTAAAGGGTAATTTTGCTTCCGGCCATTCTTCCTGGCATTCTATTTCCTTACCGTCAATTCTAAATAATCTCACATGCCATTTCCCCTCCCATTTGGGGCGGTGTGAGATCATGAATTCACACTCAATTGGGATTTTACTTTTATAAGGAGTGGTATTTAAAACAGTAATTGGAAGGTAGAGTTTTTGATTGTTGCCGTTGCTAAAATCTATTGCAGCTTGTAGTTTTATTTTGCGGGATTCATTGCACACTTTTCCGTATAAATCTAATGCATCTTTTTCAGCTGGTTCGGTGCATGTGCCGGGCAGTATATCATGAAAATCATTAAAAAGGTGATCGTGCCAAATAGATTTAATTTTAGAATTATCCAACCTATCATTGAGTCGCCACCAGCTAAGAGTTTCGAACATTTCTGCCTGAGTAACTTCCGAATAACTTTTTAACTCGGTTCTTTTAATCCTTGATAGTGAAGTGTAGCAGCCGGTAAAAACTCTCTGCAGTCCACCCTGATAAATTGGAAGGTCATTCTCAAATTTTGAAAAAGATTCATAAAGCATTTCGGTTGAACTGTGAATCAAATTTACTCGTGTTTCTTTTTTTATTAATTCTTCAATTATCAAAAGGTCCTCGTTAGTAGCACCGCCTCCGTGATCTCCTATTCCCCAAAAGACAGGCACGTCACGGTTGAGTGCTAAAGCCAGCTTTATTCCTTCTTCAATCCTCTGCTGTAAATTTTCAAATTCGGTGTGATAAAGACCGACCTCAATTCGGTAGCTCATTATTTCCGAACCATCAACACCTCTCCATTTATAAAGGTCGGCTGGAAGAGTTAAATCATTTTTTTGCGGACGCATGTGGACATACATTTTATAGCCGGCTTTTTTTAATATTTGGGGTAGACCGCCGCTGTGTCCAAATGAATCAAAATTATATGCCGTCTTTGGAGTTACACTAAAATATTTTTTGAAAAATATTTGTCCTTCAAGAATGTGTCTAATTATAGATTCAGTTTGCGGGATATTTAAATCAGGCTGAAGATACCAACCGCCGCTGATTTGCCATTTATTCAATTTCACTAAAGTTTGAATTTCACGGAATAGTTTTGGGTCGTATTTTCTAACCCAATCATAAAGAATAGCTTCATTGTGGTTAAATATGAAATCATCGAACTGATTTAACAAATCCACAGCTACTCTAAAAGTAGATAATGCTTCTGCGCATCCCTCTTCCCACTGCCATTGCCAAACGGGATCGAGATGAGCGTTGCAAATTAAATGAACCGTTGGTTTATTCATATTTATTAACCTTCTTCTCTTGCGGGTAAGTTTTTATACCAGGTAAAGTAAAGGATAATTCCCAATATAATTATTATAGCAGACCAAATATAAACTTCGTTCCATTTTCTTAAGAAAGCGTAAAAGGGGACAAGCGCAAATGAAAGTTGGAATAGCGCAGTGAGCAAACCGTTAAGCATATCTATCTGCGGCATTTTATCATTTGCAGGTACAAGCCCTCGCTTAACTGACTCTAATTTTACCGGCTTCCAGAAACCGAATGGTCTGATACGGCTGTAGAAATCCACAAGAATGTCAATATCTGTCGGTTGAAAATAAAACCCGACAATTAAACAAATTATCAAACTCGAAAATGTATCAACCGCTAATGTTTCAGCCGCTCCCCATTCGGGGAAAATCAATTTTTGGAGCAGAATAAAAACAGCGGTTAACCCCATTCCCCAAACAAATGCTTTTGCGCTAAAACGCCACCAATGCCAGCGCATTGTTGCCGGTACAAGTATCATAGTTACAATCACAAATATCATTATCTCCCAAGCGGAAATGATGCTGTCGAAAGCAAGACTGAAAATAAACGCAAATATTAGTGCGAATAAAGAAGCAGCCTGCCCAAGTCGAACCAATTTTTTTTCGGGCATTTTTTTTGCAAAATATCTTTTTAGGAAATCGTTTACTACCACCGAGCTGGTAACATTGATCATCGCATCAAGTGTTGACATTAAAGCTGCGAGTAAAACAGCCATAAACAAACCCTTAATTCCAACCGGGAGATTTGTCAAAACGAGCGGCATTATTTTCTCGGCATCAAAATCAGCATCTGCGCCAATGTAGTAAAACCCCAAAACCAAAAAAGCACAGCCAATTATCCATCTAAGTGTATAACCGACAGTCCACATACCTCCGGCAAGTGCTGCATCGCGGGCGCTTCTTGCTGTTAAGAAAAATTGGAAATCCCAAACATTTGGTCCGGCGAGTACTCTAAATATCAGCCAGGAAAATCCTGCCAGCATCAGCGGACCGAAAAAGTAAAAATGGTGATATCCCTCCGGAGTATTTTGTAAGTATGTCGGCCATAATTCCCAAGTAAGTTTTAGCGAACTCCAGTCGGAAACCTGAGTTGCAGATAAGTTTGCGCCGGCACCGTTTTGAAAAACAATCACCGTTAGAATAACGGCTCCAATTGCTATAAGTACAGTTTGAAGCATATCGGTGAGGATTACACCAAAGAAGCCGGCGAGTGTAACATAAATACCAACAATAGAGAAAACTATTAGTGTTGCCTGCCATCTCTCGAGCGGGAGAAATTCCTCGGCAAATTTTCCGATGCCCACCGCAATATACATTAAGTTGAAAATCATTAAGACCAACAGAAAAATTGCAGCCGCAATTCTTGCTTTTTCCGCATCTTTATTATCGCCGAATCTTGTCTGGTTCCATTCGGCAAATGTCATTACACCCGAACGTCTGATCCACTTTGCCTGGAATGCCATATAAAATGCGATGATGAACCAACCCCAAAAAATATGGGTCATCCAAATCCCTTTCAGTCCAAGAAAAAATAATGCTCCAACCATTGCCATCGTTCCGCCGATATCAATATAGCTTGAACAGCCGGAGAGACCTAGCATCCACCAGGGCACATTTCTACCCGCAAGGTAATATCCGTCCAAATGGGCGGTGGCTTTTTTCTGAACCCAGAAACCAATGATGGCTACTAAAATGAGATAACCGAAAATGATGATTAAATCGCTGGACTCTAAATTCATTTGAAGTTCCTCATGAGAAACTGTTGAAAAAGCAGAAAATTTTATTATATTTATGTTAACGTTAACAATAATAATAAAAGTGATTCTGATTCACAAGATTTGCAAGTAATATTTTATTAAGATTTGTTAAAAATAGAAGATGGTTTGCCTTTTGATGTTGCCGGCAGAAAAATTAAGTGGATAATTAGTTTTCAAAATATATAAGGTGATTCATGAAAAGGAATATTGACATTCCCAATTATCTGCGAAGGGACGATAAATGGTATTTGGGGGGCGGCGATAAATTATTGTGGGCTCCTCCTTTCCCACAGTGGTTAGATTATCCGGGGTGTTGGGATAAAGCACAATACTATAACCTGCCGATCGAAAATTGTTATACGTGGACGCTGCTCGATGAAAACGGAATCGAAGTTAAACTGAATCCTAAAGACAGAAAATGGTTTCCAAGTAAACTGGTTTCAACTTATTCGGCGAAAGAAATTGAGCTAAAAGAGATTCGAGTAATGCTTCGGAATGATGTTCTCGCTTCTTCCATCGAAATTAAAAATCTTACAAAATCAGAAAAAAATTATTCTTTCATTTTGTGGAGCGTTCAGGAGCACAAAGTTAAGACGGAAACAAGCTGGCTTACTAATGTAAAAGAAAAAGAGGGAATGATTTCCTTCACTAAAAATTTGGTAAGCACAAGAAGACCTCTAACAAAATTTGGCTGCTCATTGGGCATGAGCAATAGCGTAAACTCATTTACGTTTAACGCAAGTCAATGCGGCAATC
>JAENZU010000023.1 GCA_016841125.1 Melioribacter sp.
GAAAAACGATGAGATCAACACAAGTGAGTGGTCTAATATAAGATTGAATGACGGAACGCAAATAAGAATTGGAATTGATGTCCGTGAAAAACTAAAAGCAACAAAAGAACTAAAAGAAAGCGAATTGAAACATAGACTCTTATTCGAAAACTCCGCAGCAGGTATAGGCTATTACACAGTAAAAGGTGAACTAATTTCATTCAATACTGTCGCCGCAAAATTAATGGGAGGTGAACCGGAGGATTTTGCAGGTAAATCTCTTGTGGAAATGTATGGTGAGAATTTAGGAAGTAGAATAATCGAAAGAATCAACAAGGCAGCGAAAACTGACGAAACCCTCATATTTGAAGATAAAACAGAGCTTCCCGCGGGAGAATTTTGGTTTTTGTCTTATTATAAAAGAATTATTGATACCGAAAATAATATATACGGAATTCAAATAATTGCTAACGATATTAGCCGTCTTAAAATTACTGAACAGGAATTAAGAAAGAGCGAGGAAAGATTTAAAATTGCTTCTCAACTTTCTTCAGATTATGCCTACTCATACAGTGTAGACCCAAAAGGTAATTTTACGCACGAATGGGTAACGGGCAATTTTGAAAAGATAACCGGCTACACAATTGAGGAATCTGAAGCACGCGGCGGCTGGCAGAAACTGTTTCACCCTGATGACCTGGAAATAATTAAAAAGAGGGGTACGAAATTACTAGCCGGGGAAAACGATATATCGGAATTCAGGATTATTAATAAAGACGGATCTGTTCGCTGGGTAAGAGAATACGGCATGCCGATATGGGATGATTCAGAAAAACGGGTTGTACAATTATACGGCGCTTCGTTGGATATTACCGCAGGTAAAAAAGCCGAGATTGAACTGAGGGAAAAATATTTGGAATTGGATAGATTTAATAAGGTTCTAATCGGAAGAGAAAACAGGATGATCGAACTGAAACGAGAAATAAACGAGCTTTGTAACAAACTTAAATTACCTAAAAAATACAGCGCTCCGGATGAAATAGTATAGCACAGAAAAATTCTGTAATTGAAAATCTATAGAAGCAGTCTTTTCCGGTTTTCAAAAAATTACTTTTAATATCTTCATTATAACACTAATAGGTGCTAAAATGCATTTAGCTCACAATATTCTGCAATTGATGTTCAGCCTCTCCCGGATTAAAGATCCAAATGAAATTATATCAAAGTTCGTTTCGCAAATGCAGCGTAAATTTAAAACAATAGAAATTTCATTTTCGAATGAGCTTGAAGGAATTGGTAATGAAGCACTCGAAATAAGAACAAAAAACAGATCATACGGATATGTGCAAATCGGCAATCTATCCAACGCTGCAGAAGAGGAAACAGAATTATTGCTTGATGCTTTGAAGATGCTGAGTGTAGTTTTAGAACGTCTCGAATTTGAAACGAGCTCATTTGGCAAAGACCTCGCTGCTGATATATCCGTAACTAAAAATGATGAATTGGAGAAGACAATCTCAGAATTGAAAGATGCAAAATCAGCATCAATAAATTTAGTTGAAGATCTTTACGGGGAAATTAATAAAAGAATTGAAGCCGAAGACGAATTGAAAGAAAGTGAATCCCGCTACCGGTCTTTATTCGAATCTGCAGTAGATGCTCTGGTAATTTATAGGGATAACGAAATTATTGAAGTAAATGAAACAATGCTCAAAATGTACAGATGTAAACGGAAGGATGTAATAGGTAAAAGTCCATTAGACTTCACTGCAGAAGCAAATTTAGAAAAAGCTGCCGAAAGAATTCAATCCAGCCCGAAAGACCCTGATGAGTTTATTGCAAAACGTCCCGACGGAACAACTTTTAATGCTTTAGTCGATTCTAAAACAATCATTTATCAAGGGGAAGAGGCGCGGCTAGTTGCTATTAGGGACATATCTAAACTAAAAATAATTGAACAGAAACTTATTGAAAGCGAAGAAAAACATAGGGCTCTTTACCAGAATGCCCCCCTCTCATATCAATCATTGGATGAGAATGGCTGTTTTATAGATATTAATCCGATGTGGGAAACTACTTTGGGATTTACAAAGGAAGAAATTATTGATACATGGTTTGGCGATTTGCTGCACCCTGATTATTTAGAATCATTTAAGAAAAACTTCCCTGAATTTAAAAAACGGGGAAGCGTTCATAATATTGAGTTCAAGTTAAAAAGAAAAAATAATCAGTACATAACAGTACTTTACGAAGGCTGCGCCGGCTATACCCCGGAAGGCGCTTTCAGACAAACCTATTGTGTTTTTAAGGATATAACAAAACAAAAAGAAGCCGAAACATCATTGAAAGATAAAATGGATGAGCTGGAAAGATTTAATAAACTAATGGTTGGCAGAGAGAACCAAATGATAAATCTCAAAAAAGAAATAAACGAACTTTGTGAAAAATTGAATCTGCAAAAAAAATATTCTACACCCGGACAATTGCCATAAAAATTTTTGCTCAAACGTAATTGATTGAAAAGATAGATATAGTGAAACTTAATTTTAAATGAGAAAATTTTGGCAAAAAAGGAAAATATAATAAAGAAGCCGACTGCAGCCAAAAAAGCAGAGAAAGAACAAACGGCTTTACACATTGTAGGCATTGGCGCTTCTGCCGGAGGATTGGAAGCATTGCAAATACTGGTTGGTTCAATTAAGCCTAATAAATTACTTTCATATGTTATCATCCAGCATTTAGACCCAAAAAAAAGCACTATTATGGATGAAATTCTTAACAAACATACAACACTAAAAGTAAAAGTTATTGACCATGGCGAGAAGGTAAAAATCAATACCATTTATCTAAATCCGCCTAACAAATATGTAGCCATTAAAAACGGGAAATTGGTATTATCCGATTATGCTGACCCGGCTCACCTGAGATATTCTATTGATAACTTTCTAAAATCGCTGGCACACGACCAAAGAGAAAATGCGATTGCTATTATTTTATCCGGTTCCGGTTCCGACGGCTCAATTGGAATTAAGGCGATAAAAGCCGAAGGCGGACTTATCATTGCGCAAAACACGTCGCAAGCCAAATACAACAGCATGCCGCAAAGTGCTATCAATACCGGAACTATTGACTTTATTCTAAGTGCCGAAGATATGCATGCAGAGATTCTCAAGTATTTGCTGCATCCGTTTTTACAAGAAAAAATAAGAGAACCGGAAGACAGTAATTTTTTTGATAATTATCAAAAACTGTTTAGTGTTATAAGGGCTAGGACAGGAAATGATTTTTCGCAATATAAATTAACAACAATCCAAAGAAGAGTTGCCAGGCGGCTGGTTGCAACCAGATTAAATTCCTATTCTGATTATATAAAATTCATTGAGAGTGATCCCGATGAAGTGAATAAACTATTTAAGGATTTGTTAATCACAGTTACTCATTTATTCCGAGACCCTGAAGCATTTTCAGTTATCGAAAAACAAATTTTACCGGAATTGGTGAATAATTTGGAACCGGATGATTCTCTCAGAATTTGGATACCCGGTTGTGCCACGGGTGAAGAGGCATACACAATTGCAATATTAGCTATTGAAGCCGCCGAAAAAATTAAGAGGAGACTGAACATCCAAATATTTGCAACCGATTTGGATGAAACCTCAATTGATATTGCACGCAGGGGCGTATATCCTAAAAATATTCCCGGCACTATTTCTCCGGAGCGTTTGCGCAGATTTTTTACAGGTGATGAAAATGGCTTCAAAATTACTAAAGAAGTTCGTGAGGTAATTATTTTTGCGGTACAGAACGTTATTAAAGATCCGCCGTTTTCTAATCTTGATTTAGTTTGCTGTAGAAACCTGTTAATTTATATGGGACCGGAATTGCAGAAGAAAATTATTCCGCTATTCCATTTTGTACTTAAGAAAAACGGTTTTCTATTCTTAGGACCATCGGAAAGCATTGGAGATTTTCGTGATCTATATAATAGTGTTAACCCCAAATGGAAAATATTTCGCAAAGTTGAAACCGGTAGAGATAGATATCATAAATATGAACCGCCGGATTACATTAAACATTACGATGTCAACAATAAAAATAAAGTGACTGATATGACTTCATCAAATACATTTAAGGAAATAACGGAAAAAACTTTAATCGAAAATTTTAGTTTGCCGGGTGTTTTGGTTGATAAAAATTTTGAGATTGTTTATTTCCACGGGAATACGGAAAAATATTTGTCGCCTCCTAAAGGTGATGCGAATTTCAATATTCTGAAAATGGCAAAGGATACAATAGTAAAAAATAAAATTAACTCTACTCTAATAAGAGTTATGACGAAGACAGAAACAATAACTTGCAGAGGAATTTACGTTAAAGATAAAGGAATATCCTTCAAATTAAATCTTATCTTTAAACCGATTACTTCTAAAAATGAAGGCGTCTTTTTAACATTAATTCTTTTTGAGGAGACAGTACCAGCCGATTTACCTATTAAAAAACGAAAAGGAAAAATACAAAGCAGCGAAATCGACAAACTTGAATTTGAACTTCAATCAACCAAAGAATCTTTACAATCTACAATTGAGGAACTGGAAGCATCAAATGAGGAGTTGAAATCCACTAACGAAGAAATGCAATCCACAAATGAAGAACTCCAGAGCACAAATGAAGAATTGGAAACCTCAAAAGAGGAACTGCAGTCAACAAACGAAGAATTGGCAACAACAAATTCGGAACTTCAAAACAATGTTGAAGAATTATCCCAGGCAAAAGATGACATTAATAACCTGCTTGCAAGTACCGAAATCGAAACAATATTCCTTGACAAACATTTTGTAATTAAAAGATTTACTCCCGCGATGAAAAAGGTATATAATCTTATTGAAACAGACGTAAACCGGCATATAAGTGATATAACTTCCAATATCAATTACCCGAATATTTACGACGACGCGAAGAAAGTACTTGATACATTGAACCGGAAGGAGACAGAAATCAGAAATAATGATGGTCGATGGTATAACGTTAGAATAATACCCTACCGGACTATGGAAAATATAATTGACGGTGTTGTACTTACATTTATTGATATAACTGATATTAAAAATACCGAGCGGCTGAAACAATTTGAAATATTGTTTAGCGATTCAAATGATGCTGTTATCCTTTTCGATCTGGACGGTAAAATTAGTCTATGGAATAAAGGAGCCGAGAAAATGTACGGCTACAAAGAAAAAGAGGCGGTCGGGAAAAATTATGAAATGTTATACCCGCCGGAAAAAATTGGTGATGCTGTTGAGTTTATTTCAGCAATGAAAAAGGAAAGAAATATTCAGTTATTTGAAACACAGCGTGTTACAAAAAAAGGAACTCCATTAGACGTAAGTATAACCGGCAAATTACTAACCGGCAAATCCGGCGAGATAATCGGTATCAGCACTACCGAACGTGAGATAACGCATTTCACTAAAACAAAAGAAAAGTACGAAAAGCAAATTGCCGATCTTAAATCGAAATTAGAATTAAAGAAATAAGTAGGATCAGAAGTTAGTAGTATCAATATTACTTTAAACAATCGGGGACCCGTAAAGTGGGAACGAAAGAAGATAAGCTAAAGAAGAAAGCAGAACTAAGAGCAGAAGCTGAATTAAAACTCGAAGGTGCACTTAAAAATTTTGATGATTTACCTTCAGAAAAAATGAGTGATGTAAAATCCTTAGTTCACGAGGTTCAGGTTTATTCAATAGAATTAGAACTGCAAAATCAAGAGCTAATGGAAACCCAGAATGATCTTGTAAACTATAAAAATAAACTTGAGGAATTGTTTGATTTTGCTCCCGTCGGATACCTCATTCTTGATGAAGATAGTATTATCCATAATGCTAACCTTACAATTTGCAGCCTATTAAAAGTTGATCGAAGTAAAATTCTAAATAAAAAATTGTATTCATTTATTGAAGAATCGGATGACAAAGACGATCTGTTCAAGGCATTGAGAACGCACTTCAAAACAGGTAAAAAATCTAGTTTTGAAATTGATTTTATTGATGGCGATGGAAATAATATTAATACCCGTATTGAAATTGCGAAAATTGAAAATAGTGAAACTGATAGGAAAGGGTGCCGGGTTGCCGTTAGTGATGTAACACAACTTAAAAAAGCTCAACTTGAAAAAGAACATTTTGAAAAAAGATTTCGAACAATTACCGAATTGACTTCTGATTATACTTATGAATTCAAAGTACTCGAAAATAATCAATTAGAATTATTGTGGGTTTCCGGCGCATTCAAAAATATTACCGGTTTTACTCCCGAAGAATCAGAAAATAGAGGCGGCTGGTTAAAGCTGATTTATCCCGAAGATTTACCAATTGCAGAAGAACGTGCTAAAAAACTACTCAATGGTGAAGAGGATCGATCCGAATTTAGAATAGTATGTAAAGATGGTGCAGTAAAATGGATTAGAGATTACGGTAAACCGATAATTGAAAATAAAAAAGTTGTTGGTATAATTGGCGGGGCTAAGGACATAAGTATTGAAAAGGATAAAGAATTTCAATTAAAACAAAACTATGCCGCTACTCTTAATTTAGTTGAAGATTTATCGATTGAAATTGATGAAAAGGCAAAAGCTGAAAGCAAACTGAAGGAAAGCGAAACATTTCTATCTAAATTATTAGAGTCAATACCGATCCCAGTATTTTATAAGGATACGGAAGGGAAATATTTAGGGGTCAATCGTGCATTCGAAGAATTTATCGGAATGAAGCAGGAAGCAATTATCGGTAAATCAGTTTTTGATCTTAATCCAAAAGAACTTGCTAAAATTTATTATGAGAATGATAAATCGTTGTTTGAAAATGGAAGCACTCAAAAATATGAATCTGAAGTTGCTACCGCAAAGGGTGATATAAGAAATGTCATTTTTAATAAAGCAGTGTTTAGTGATAATTCAGGAAAAGTTAACGGATTAATAGGGACAATACTGGATGTTACTGAAGAGAGAAAATCAAGAAAAGAGTTAGAGGAAAGTGAAGAAAAATTCCGAACTCTTGCTGAAGGAATGGATGATTACATATTGAGATATGATAAAGATCATAGACACACTTATGCAAATCCCGCAGCACTTAAATTAGCTGGTATGAGTGAAGAAGAATTTTTAGGTAAAACACATCGCGAACTTGGTTTTGACCCAATACTATGTGATTTGTGGGAAGAGAAAATAGATAATGTGTTTAACACCGGGCAGCCAGATGGTGCAGTATTCGAATTGGAAAGTGCTGAAGGAAGAGTATATCTTGATTGGAAAGTTAATCCTGAATTTGATGCAAACGGCAATGTATTTTCTGCCTTAGCTGTATCCAGAGATATCACAAATATTAAAAAAACAGAAGCAGAATTAATAATAAGCGAAAAAAGATTCCGCGGCATTTTTGAAAATACACTTACTGCAATTTTTGTAGCCGATGACAATGGGAATTATATCACAGTAAATCAAGCCGCTGTGGATTTAACAGGATATTCTTCAGATGAATTAGGAAACATGAAAGTTTCTGATCTACAAACAATTGTTAAACCGGGAGCAGCAGAGCGATACAATGAGTTTATAAAACGTGGGCATGAAACAGGCGAATTTGATTTTATCAATAAAGATGGTACTGAAAAAATTGGACACTACCACGCGGTACGGGTAAAACCGGATTTCAATTTAAGCGTTATGTACGATGTTACAGAAAAGAAGAAAGCGGAAGAAAAACTAATAGAAAGCGAAGAAAAATATAGAACGCTCCATGAAAATATGAATGAGGGCTACGCAATTGATGAGTTGGTATTTGATGAAAACGGAAATGTAACAGACTGGATAATTCGTGAAATAAATCCCACTTATACAGAAATTGTGAACATGGAACCATCGGAAATATTAAATAAAAAAGCGAGCGAAATCTATGCCGATATTTCTGATATCTCTGAACGTCTAAAATTATATAGCGATGTTGATAGATCAGGTAAAAGTAAAAAGATTGATATAACAATTGAGAGTAAAGGAAGAACTTACCTTAGTTCCATAATTCCTTATAAACCGGGTTTTATAGCAGTTGCATTTACTGATATTACCAATCTAATTAGGGCGGAGGAAGCATTAGGGAAAAGTGAACAAGAAATGCGTGAAGTTTTAAATAATAGTTTAGACGGAATTTTATTGACCGCTCCCGATGGTTCCATTTACTCTGCCAATTTTGCGGCATGTGAAATGTTTGGAAGAACAGAAAAAGATCTATGCCGTATTGGAAGAGACAGCATTATTGATATGGAAGACCCGCGTCTTAAAGGATTTCTGGAAACTAGAAAGAAAAAAGGTAAAGCTAGGGCAGAAGTAAGTCTAATTAGAAAAGATGGTTCAAAATTTCCCGCTGAAGTTACTTCTTCTCTTTTTAAAGATACTGATGGTAATATTAGATCGAGTATGATAATTCGCGATATAACAGAGAGAAAAATTGCTGAAAAGAAATTAGAAAAAAGCAAGGAAAGATTCGAGCTTGCAATGCAAGCCTCACAGGATGGGCTGTATGATTGGAACCTTGAAACAAACGAGATCTATTACTCCCCCGGTTGGAAAAAAATGCTGGGCTATGAATATGATGAACTCCCGAATGATTTTTCCGTTTGGGAATCACTTACAAATCCAAAAGATGTGGAAGAATCCTGGGAGATACAGAAAAAACTACTGAACAAAGAAATTGAACGGTTTATTACCGAATTTAAAATGAAACATAAAGATGGTCATTGGGTGGATATTCAGTCCAAAGCCGAAGCTTTTTTTAATGAGGAGGGAAAAGCAGTTAGAATCGTCGGCAATCATACAAATATTTCAGAGCGGAAAAAAGCTGAAGAGGCTTTAAGGGAAAGCGAAAATAGATACAGGCACCTTTTCAACAATGCACAAATTGGTATTTACAGAACTAATGTTGAAGATGGGCAGCTTATTGAAGCCAACCAGAGAATGGCGGAATTATTAGAATACAAAACTGTTCAGGACGCACTTGACAATTATAAAACAAGTGAGCATTACACGGATGAAACCGAGCGTGAAGAACTTATTAAACTTCTTGCTGAAAAGGGTGAGTTTCATAATTATGAAGCCCTCATTAAGATAAATAACAAAATTAAATGCTTCCGGTTTTCCGGTAAACTATTTAAAGAAGAGGGATATATTCAGGGAGTTGCCGAAGATATTACAGAGCAAAAAAAAGGAGAGCTGATACTAAAACAGTATGAAAAGATAGTCTCCTCCAGCGGCGATGCACTGTCGCTACTAGACAAAGATTATCGTTACAAGATCGTTAACAATGCCTATGAAAAGTATTCGGGTCTCAGCCAAGAAGAACTTACCGGCAAAACAGTTGAAGAATACTTGGGGGCGGAATTTTTCAAAGAAAAAATAAAGCCGTTATTTGATAGATGCCTTCAAGGAGAGTCAATCAAATTTTCTGATTGGTTCGAGTATAAAAATCTGGGTAAGAGATTCGTAACAGTTAGTTACTATCCATATTACAATGATAAAAATGAAATTGATGGTGTTGTAGCAAGTACAGTGGATATTACCAATTTAAAAATCGCGGAAGAAGATTTAAAAAATAAGATGAGTGAACTGCAGCGAATGAATCGGATTATGATCGGACGTGAAAACAAAATGTTCGATCTTAAGAAAGAGATCAATGAACTATTGGAAAAACTTGGTGAGGATAAAAAATATACAGCTCCGGATGAGATATGATTTTTTTAATAGGAGAAAAAAGAACAGCAAACCGTTGTCCAGTGGACTCCCTTGGAGAAACGGTTTACAAAAGTGTTGTTTTTGGATTGCATTGAGGCGGTCTCAGAAGTATAAAAAACCGTTACGCCGGAGGCGCACAAGTAACACGGTTATTAAAAGTTGTGTTTTTTTGCTCGTATTCCCACGTTTGAAAACGTGGGTTAATGCTAAAGAAGTCTTTTTTGAGACAGTCTCCAAAAATTGTGCGATAAATTAGCAGATAGATTCAGATCATTGAAAATTAATTTTACCCCGAAATTCATCCAGGGGAAAATAGGATACGAAAATGGAAACCGATAACCTGTACAAAAACATATTTATGAATACTCAGGATGCAATTTTAATTGCCGATGATGATGGGAATTATATTGATGCAAATCCGGCTGCCGCAAAGCTTTTCGGTTACACAATCGAAGAACTCTGTACACTCAATGTGGGAGATATAACACCGGAACAAAACATTGAAGAAAGTCTGAAATTGTGGAAGGAATTTATTAAGACAGATTCGATGGAAGGAGAGTTCGAAATCAGAAAGAAAAATGGGGAGTTAAGAATCACTCATTTCAGGGCTATAGCTAAGGTGATCGAAGGCAGACATGTTTCTGTAATGAGAGATATAACCGAACGCAAAACTAATGAACTTGAATTGACACGTTCTACCGAATTTCTGAATAGAACAGGGGCAATGGCACGCGTAGGCGGTTGGGAAGTTGACTTGGAAAAGAATACAGTTTATTGGACGAATGCGACACATATCATTCACGAAGTTCCGCTGGATTATACCCCCTCAATGAATGAGGCACTAGACTTCTTTCACGGGGAGTCAAAGAAAAGAATTTCAGATGCAGTTAGTAATGCAATTGAAAAAGGTGAGGATTACGAATTAGAGCTAGAATTTATAACGGCAAAAAACAAACGATTATGGGGGCATGCTATTGGTAAATCCGTGTTCGAAAAGGGTAAATGTATACGTTTGTATGGAACGTTTCAAGATATCACTGAAAGGAAATTATCAGAAGAAGCAATTAAAAAAAGCAAACAGGATGCGGAAAAATATCTGAATATTGCCGCAGAAATAATCATAGCTCACGACCAGGAAGGAAATATAACGCTGCTCAATGAAAGCGGTCATGAACTTTTAGGTTACAATAAAAATGAATTGATTGGTAAAAACTGGTTCCAAACATGCTTACCGAAAAATATAATCGAAAATGTTAAAGAAATTTTTAATAAAATAATGAAAGGAAAAGGTGAGGATTTAGAGCTTGTTGAAGGAGAGATATTAACAAAATCCGGTGAAATTAAAACTATTCTATGGCATAATTCAATTCTTAATGAAGATGGGGAAATAATTGGAACGCTCTCTTCGGGCGAAGATATTAGTGATAAGAAAATGGCTGAAAAGCAACTGGAGAAGAGCGAAAAATATCTAAAAAATATTATCAGTTCAATGTCGGACGGATTTTCAATCCTGGATGTAAATGGAATTCACATTGATGTTAATCCGGCATTTTGTAAAATGACCGGATTTTCAAGAGAGGAAATTATTGGAACAGGGCCGCCCCACCCTTACTGGCCCGCAGAAGAATATAAACATATTCAGGAAGCATTTTCAAAAACTTCCCATGGAATTTTGCACAGTTCGGAGTTGATCTTTAAAAAGAAAAACGGCGAGCGGTTCCCGGTTATTGTCAGTCCTTCTCAGCTAAAAGACCGGGAAGGAAATGTTATAAGTAACTTTGCAACAATAAAGGACATCACCGATCGGAAAGAAGCAGAGAAAGCGCTTAAGGAAAGTGAAGAACGGCTCAGTTCTTTATATAATTCAATGACCGAAGGCGTCTGTCTGCATGAAATAATATTTGATGAATCGGGTAAAGCTGTCAATTATAGAATACTCGATGCGAACCCAATCTTTGAAGAAATAATAGACATTGAAAGATCAAGCATTATCGGAATGCTTGCAACCGAGGCTTATAAAATTGATAAGGCTCCATACCTTGAAACCTACGCCAGTGTAGCTAGAACAAATGAACCTATAAGATTTGAAACATACTTTCCGCCGATGAAAAAGCATTTTTCTATAGCTGCATATTCTTTGGGTAAAAATAAATTTGCAACCGTATTTGACGATATTACAGAGCGGAAGAAAAATGAAGCAGAGCTTGAGAAATATCACAACCATCTAGAACATCTGATAGAAGAGCGGACGCGTAAATTGGAATCTGCAAACAGAGAACTTCGGGAGTTTACCTATTCAGTATCTCACGATCTGCGCGCTCCGCTTCGATCGATTATGGGGTTTTCCGAAATAATTTCCAAGCGGCACCGAGCATCTTTAAATGAAGAAGGTGTGCGCTACTTCGATTTCATAATGGAAGCAAGCAATAATATGTCCAGGCTTATTGAAGATCTTTTACAATATTCACGCCTTGGCAAAAAAGAAAATCAAATGGTCAATTTGAAATCTATTATCGAAAATGTCTTGCTGACACTTGAAAAGGATATCACCGAATTGGATGCAGAAATAATTCTGCCTAAAAAATTCCCGGCAATATTATCCAGCCGTACATTAATTGAACAGATAGTTTTTAATTTAGTGAGCAACAGCTTAAAATATCACAGTAAAGGAATAAAACCGAAATTGGAAATTGCCGTTGAAGAATCACCGCAAAAAATTATCATTACAGTCAAAGATAACGGCATCGGCATCCAGCCGGAATATCAGGATAAAATTTTTAATATATTCCAAAGACTTCATTCCGATGCCGATTACCCGGGCACAGGCGTTGGACTGGCGATTGTTAAAAAATCAGCAGCAGTTTTAAACGGCAAAGTTTGGCTCGAATCAGCTTTAGGAAAAGGAAGTACTTTTTTTGTTGAATTGCCAATTATTACGGAGAATTAAAATGTACGAACCAACTAGCATACTTTTAGCGGAAGACAATAAAATGGATATTGAGTTAACGCTCGATGCGTTCCGCGAAAGCCGCCTGAAAAATAAAATTAATGTTGTACACGACGGTGAAGAGGCGCTGAATTATCTTTTAGGTACAGGCATTTACAGTGACCGGGAGAAATATCCATTACCGGGACTCATATTGCTAGATTTAAAAATGCCGAAAATTGACGGGTTTGAAGTATTAAAGAGAGTAAAATCCACCCCCGTTATTAAGCGTATACCCATAATAGTTCTTACATCTTCTAAGGATGAAGGAGATAGAATTATGAGTTACGACAGCGGCGCTAATAGTTACCTTGTTAAGCCCGTTACTTTTGAAGGATTTATGGACGTGGTTAAGAAAATAACCGAATACTGGATTACACTTAATATTCCTTCACCCATCAAATAAAATAAATTAAATATTTAGACAGCTCCCCGGGAGACTTTAGTTATGCCAAAAAATATTCGAATTCTATACGTTGACGATAATCCAATGGACCGCTCATTGGTTAGAGATTCGCTGGTAATTGAGCACGGCGGTTTTATTCTAACGGAAGCAAAATCTAAAGCCGAGTTTGAAAAGATTATTGATGAAAAAGAATTTGATGTAGTGTTAACCGACTTCAATATTCTGGGCTACGAAGGTTTACAGGTTCTTGATACAGTAAAAATAAAACAGCCGGGCGTTCCGGTGATAGTTGTTACAGGAACCGGTTCCGAAGCTGTAGCAGTTGAGGCAATGAAACGTGGTGCTGCAGATTATGTTATTAAATCTGCACAGCATATACAAAGGCTGCCGCAGACAATTTTAACAGCACTTAAAGTGGAAGAAGCAATAACCGAGCGCCAACTTACGGAAGATAAATTATTAGCAAATCAATACTATTTAAGTAAAGCTCAGGAAATGGGTAAAATCGGAACCTGGGAGCTTGATGTTCAAAGCGATAAACTTGTTTGGACCGAAGAGAATTATAAAATCTTCGGCATTCCTGCCGGTACAAAAATGAATTATCGCAAGTTCCTAAAATGCGTTCATCCGGATGACAAAGATCTTATCAACGAAAAATGGACCGAAGCGCTTAAAACTAAAGAGTACGATGTTGAGCATAGAATTTTAACTGATGATAAAATTAAATGGGTTAGAGAAAAAGCAGATTTTGAGCTCGACCCCGATGGAAATCCTATTGTTGCAATCGGGTTTACACAAGATATTACGGAAAGAAAAGAGTTTGAAGAGAACCTTAAAGAAAGTGAAGAGAGGTACCGGCAGCTAATCGATTCTTCTCCCGAGGCAATTGTTATTCATCAGCACGGCAAAGTTGTTTTTGCAAATAACAAAGCGTATGAAATGATAAATGACCCAAATGCTGAAAAATTGATTGGGGCTGAAATTACTAAACTTATGCACCCGGATGATTTAAAAATTGCTCTGGAAAGAACTGCCAAATTATTAAAAGGAGAAAGTGTTACGAATCCGGTTGAGTACAGGCTGAAGGATTTCGAAGGCTCTTATTTCGATGTTGAAATGTCCAGTGCCGGTGTAAAACATAAAGGCGAAAATGCCGTACAGCTAATTGTTAGAGATATAACCGATAGGAAGAAAACTGAAAGCGAAATATTAGAAAACCAGAAAGCTGCGGTAAATCTGCTGGAGGACTTAACAGTTGAAATAGAAGAAAGAAAAAAGGCAGAAACTCAATTAAAGGAAAGTGAAGAAAAGTTCAGGGCGATCTTCGAAAATACACTCACCGCAATTGTGGTTGCCGATGATAATAAAAATTTAACTGCAGTTAACAAGGCAGCAGAGCAGCTATTCGGCTACTCAAAAGACGAACTTCAAAAACTGGATGGCGATAATATTAAAACAATTTTCCCGCTGGAGGATGATAAACGGGGAAAACGATTTATTGAACAGGGTCAGGAAAGCGGCGAAATTGAATTTGTAACTAAAGATGGAATTGAACGGATATCTCATTATCAATCGGTTAGAATTAAACCCGGTTTCAATTTAAGTATGGTGAATGATATCACCGAACAGAAGAGAGCTCTACTTTCATTAAGCGAAAGCGAGGATAGATTCAGAAACCTGGTTAATACCATCAGCAGCGGAGTAACAATTCACGAAGTTATTAACGAAGGGATTAACGCTAGCGATTATATATTAAAAGAAATTAATAACTCCGCACTCAAAATGGAAAATTTGGAGAAGAGTGAAGTTGTAGGCAAGTCTTTGAAAGAAATTCGTCCGGAGATAGAGGATTACGGATTGATTCCTATATTCCAAAAAGTTTGGGAATCCGGCATACCTGAGTTTTATCCGCTGCATATAAATGCTGATGAGAAAAATCCAAAGTATTTTGAGTTTCGTGTATTCAAACTACCAAATGAAGAACTGGTTGCAGTACATGATGAGGATACG
>JAENZU010000024.1 GCA_016841125.1 Melioribacter sp.
TAGCAAAAGATTATCTGCAGGATTTCAACCAAATATCACAGCGCTTGATGATGAGCCCCGATTTTAATGAGTGGGAAGATATCTACCTGCGTTTGGTTAATTGGGAATTGGAACTGGATATTCACCCGGAAGTTAATTTGAGGCAGACACTTAGCGATCAGAAAAAAGAAGCCAATCAGGAATTCAGCAAATATGTCGAACGGAATTACCGCGATTGGATTCATAATGTAGGCGATCCCAACACGCCTATACTTACTACTGAAGTTGTCGATCGATTTGTAATTCCTCACTTGAAAAATTCGGAAGGACCGGTTTTCTTTTTTGTTCTTGACTGCCTTCGTTTGGATCAATGGCTGGTGATGGAGAAACATTTACAAAGTCTTTTTAACATCAGCAAAGATTACTATCTTTCAATTTTGCCCACGGCTACGCCTTATGCGCGCAACTCTCTGTTCAGCAGCCTTTTCCCGGTGGAAATTGAGAGTTATTATCCCGACTTATGGTCTAAAGGTAAAGATGATGAGAGAAGTCAGAATAAATATGAGAAGGAACTTCTACAGGCATTATTGGACAGAAGGAAAATCAAACTAAAGAATGATCTAAAATACCTTAAGATTATTGACCCGGATGTAGGCAGAAGTTTTGAACAAAATATTGTATCGCATAAAAAAACGCATTTCATGGCGGTTGTTGTAAACTTTTTAGATATGATTGCTCATGGAAGGTCCGACTCCGAAATTCTAAAAGAGATAGCACCGGAAGAGGCAGCCTACCGTTCACTCACAAATAGCTGGTTTATGCACTCCTCCCTTTTAGCTACATTCAAAACAATTGCCGCAATGCCTAATGCAAAAGTGGTTGTGACAACTGATCATGGCAGCATTAGAACTTTGCGCGGAGCTAAAGTTTTGGGCGATCGTGAGGCTTCAAAAAATCTTCGCTTTAAATTCGGGCGTAACCTTAAAGCCGATGATAAGCATGCTATTTTTATAAAAGATCCCGCTGAATACAAATTGCCCAATATGGGATTGACAATTAATTATATAATTGCCAAAGAAGATTATTATTTTGTTTATCCAACAGATTATCACAAATATTTGAGCTACTATAAAGATACATTTCAGCATGGCGGTGTATCAATGGAAGAAATGATACTTCCCGTAATAACAATGGAGAGTAAACTTTAGTGGAATTTCCATTTGAAGCTTTAGTTGAAACTGAAGCCGAGACCATAGAAATTGCCAATAAATTTGCAGATGACATCAGTCCGGGTAATTCCATTTTATTAATTGGCAATTTGGGTGCGGGTAAAACATTTTTTATTAAAACGGTTTGTTCGTGTCTAGGAATTGATGATATTAAAAGTCCGACCTTTGCAATTGTGCATCAGCATAAGGGTAAACTGCCGGTAAACCATTTTGATTTTTATAGAATTAAAAAAGTTGAAGAACTTTACGATATCGGGTTTGATGAATATCTTTCAGACGATAGCTCAATAAATTTTATTGAATGGGCGGATTTATTTCCCGATGCAGTACAAAAAATTTCATTTAAAATATTTATTGATTTGGTTGATTCAGATAAAAGAAAAATAAAGATTGAAAAATATGAATGAATATTTACCGATATTGGCGATAGAAACTTCAGGGGAAACCTGCGGCGTTGCGGTAATGAAATCCGAAAAAATTTCTGCTGAATTGAGTATAACACAAAAACATGTTCATTCCGAAAAACTGCTTCCGATGATTAAGGATTTGCTGAAAACTGTTGAATTGAGAATTTCTGATTTAGGATCAATCGCGGTATCGATAGGTCCGGGATCTTTTACCGGATTAAGAATTGGTCTCGCGGCAGCAAAAGGGATTGCATTCGGAAATTCAATTCCGATTACACCTGTACCTACTTTCGAAGCACTCGCCCTACAGATTTCACAGTTTATTCCTGATCAATCAGAATTTGTAATTGCTAACAGGGTAAATGTAAACGAACTTTATTTTGCCGGTTTTATTTCAGAAAGTAAAAGTTATAAGATTACACGCGAGTTGAAGTTAATTGAAAGGAAACATCTTGCAGATGAAATTATCGGTAACGAAATGGTTTTTGGAAATGCAGAACCTGCAAATTTAATTTCAAAAATTTCTGAACCAAATGCTGAATTTGTGGCTAAGTGGTCTTATATTTTTGGAAAAGATTTAGTAACTTCCAACTTTGATTACTTAGAACCGAATTATTTGAAGAAATTCATTGCGAAGGTAAAAAAATGAAAAGATCAATTTTAATAGTTTTACTTTTATTTATTTCAGTTATAACATCACAAGATCTGATACCCAAATTAACTGTAAGAGAACCCTCTCATGATTTTGGCGATATTCTCGAAAGTGATCATGTAAGCCATGAGTTTGTAATTCTAAATTCGGGTTATGCTCCATTAATAATTGAAAATGTTAGAGCTTCTTGCGGATGCACAGCCGCGATGCCGGACAAAAAGGAAATTGGACCCGGTGAAACCGCAAAAATTAAAGTTGATTTTAACGCAGAAAATAGAAGCGGACTTCAGAAAAAATATGTTTATGTTTTTACCAATGATCCTGAAAATAAAGATTTCAGACTTACATTTACCGCAAATATAAAACCCGGCGGAAAAAAAGAACTTAAAATTGTCGAAACTCCCAAATTGAAACTTTCAAAACTGCAGCATAATTTCGGTGAAGTGGAAGAAGGGAAGAAAGTTGATTACGAACTTCAAGTAAAAAATGTTGGAAGCGGAGAACTTGTTATCCGGGATATCAAAACTTCATGCGGATGCACAGCAGCAGTGTTGGATAAAAAAGTTCTTAAAGAAAATGAAACAGGTAAAATTAAAATTGAATTGGATACTTCTAATCGGTCGGGCAAAATGACGCGCACGGTTGTACTTTATACCAACGATCCGACACAGCCTCAGCAGATTTTTACGATTTACGTCAATATTCAAAAACGGACTTCATAATGGGCTGGTTCAGCAGATCAAAGCAAAATATTTCTCCGGAAAGTCAAAAGCGAGACATCCCCGACGGTCAATGGGTAAAGTGTGACGGCTGCCAGGAAATAATTCATAAAAATCAGATGGAATCCAATTTATGGGTTTGTCAAAAATGTAATCACCATTTTCGAATAAACAGTGATAACTATATATCGATAATTTTTGATAAAGGTTCGTTCCGCGAAATGGATAAAAAAATGCGTTCTGCTGATCCGTTGAAATTTACGGATACGAAAACTTATAAAGACAGAATCGAATCAACGATTAAGAAATCCAATTTATATGACGCTGTAAAAACGGGCATGGGAAAGGTTGACGGCAGAAGAATATCTTTTGCCTGCATGGATTTTCGATTTATCGGCGGCAGTATGGGCGCAGTGGTGGGTGAAAAAATTGCCAGGGCAATTGAAAAAGCATTTACAAATAAAATTCCTATGGTTATCATTTCGCAATCGGGCGGAGCCAGAATGATGGAAGGTGCATATTCTTTAATGCAGATGGCAAAAACAAGCGCTCAACTGGCTAGACTTGCGGATGCAAAAATACCTTACATCTCAATTTTGACCGATCCGACCACCGGCGGAACCACCGCAAGTTATGCAATGCTTGGGGATGTTATAATTGCGGAACCGAAAGCGCTGATAGGTTTTGCTGGTCCGAGAGTAATAAAACAAACAATAGGTAAAGATCTGCCCGAAGGATTTCAGCGTTCGGAATTTTTATTGGAACACGGATTTGTTGATTTAATTGTAAATAGAAAAGATTTAAAAGCCCAACTATCTCAATTATTCGAGTATATGAGTTAACTATAAAGTTTTCCCATTTATTTCCTAAATTTTTGAGTCATCTTTTCAATCACACCTAAAGTGTAATCTACTTCATTTAAATTATTTTCAGCCCCAAATGAAAATCTGATTGTACCGTTTGCATCTTTCTCAGATTTGCCTGCAGCAAGCATTACATGTGAAGGATTCAAAGTTCCAGACGTACATGCGGCTCCGTTGGAGGCTGCAACTCCGTTAATATCAAGATACATCAGCATTGACTTGGAATCGTTTTTATAATAGCTGCTGTCAAAGGTTAAACTAAGAATGTACGGCAAATTATTCTCGGAACGGTTTACAATTAAACCTTGATTATCAATGCTGCTGATTCCCTCTCTGAATTTTTTATTCAGAATTTCTGCTTTATTTAAATTGTTGTCCATTTCATTTTCTGCATTCTTTACTGCTTCTGCTAGTCCAATAATACCTGATACATTTTCGGTACCGCCCCGCCGATTTCTTTCCTGCGATCCGCCGAATATCATTGGTGATAGGGGAGTACTGTTTTTAACGAATACAGCTCCGACGCCTTTTGGAGCGCCGATTTTATGACCCGAAATTGACAGAGCGTGCACGCCCATTTCTCTAACGTTTATTTTTATTTTCCCAAAACTTTGAACTGCGTCGGTGTGGAAATAAATGTTTTTATCATCAAGCAGTTTTGAAATTTGTGATATTAGATTAATGCTGCCTGTTTCATTATTGATATGCATTACTGAAATTAGTGAAGTTCCGTCGTCAACTGAATTTAAAAACGCCGGAATATTTAAAGTTGTATCGGGTAAAACATTTAAGTATTCTGCCGAGTAACCTTGTTTTTCAAGTTCTTCAAAAGCTTCCAAAACACAATGGTGCTCGGCTTTTGTAGTGATAATATGTTTTCTGCCAGATTCATTAAATTCTGTTTTTGAAATACCAAATATCGGAAAATTATTAGCTTCGGTACCGCTGCCGGTAAAGTATATCTCGCTTGGGTCGGCATTAATAAAATTTGCAACCGTTTCTCGTGCATCCTCAACTGCAACTTTTACTTTTCTGCCGAATGAATGTATGGATGAAGGATTCCCAAAATATTCTTTTAAATAGGGGAGAATTGCCTCCAAAACTTTTGGATGTAATTTGGTTGTTGCTGCATTATCGAAATAAACTTTCATATTGGGCTGCTTAAAAAATTAACTATTGAAGGATCATTTTTTACTGAATCAAGCTAACATCCCCAAAATGAATTTTTTCCTTTCCTTTCTCAGTTTTGAGGATCATAAATCCTTTTTCGTCGATGTCCTCAAATAGTCCGAATTTCATTACCTCACCCTCGGTAATTTTAATTTTTTCGCCTATCAATTTTGATCTTGATTTCCAGTCCCTCAAAATAATTTCCGGGTTTTGTGTGTACTGGTTAAAAATTTCCTCAAAATTATTCAAAACTTCGCTTAAGAGTTTTTCACGGCTTACCGTATTATGAAATTCCCGCCGTACCGAAGTTGGAATAATATTGAACTTGCCTGTAAAATTTGCTTGATTTACATTGATGCCGAAACCTATAACCAAACGTTCGATTGATGATCCTTTTGAGGATGATTCAGCAAGGATTCCTGCAATTTTTTTATCGTCCACTAAAACATCATTCGGCCATTTTAGATCAACTTTAAATTGGTAAAGATTTTCTAAAGATTGGGCTACAGAAAGTGCTGCCCCTAAATTTATGATACTTATATTATCTGCTTTGATCTCATTTTTGAGCAAAATAGAGAAAGTTAAATTCTGCTCCCGATTGCTGACCCATTCCCTATTTTTTCTGCCTTTCCCTTCAGTTTGGAATTCGGCCAATAATACTGTTCCGTGCTGCTGGTAATCTTTAGTTTTCGTTAAAAAAGCATTAGTTGAATTTATTTCCTCGCAATAAACGAAATTTCTTCCAATAAATTCTGTATCTAATTTAATATCAAATTCCTCGATGTTGAACACGATGATCTCCTTTTTTTCTATTGCTAAATTGACACAAATCTTGTCAGTAATGATAAATCATGCCAAAATGGCAGAATGATCGACATTCGGGGAAATGTCTTTTAGTTTTATAAATTCAGCTAAGTAGTTATATAACAATAACTTATAATAAATGTCCTAAGTTGGCACATCCTTTGTCTATTATAAGTATATATTTTACAAAGAAAGCGATAAATTGTTATTTCTAAAATTCAATTTACGAAAAAAAAATGGCGATAAAGAATTCTGAAATACAATTGCTAAAATTAAATTTGAAAATAAAAGTAATAAATTGATTAAATAAAAGTTAGGAGAATATTTATGGGTAAGATAATAGGAATTGACTTAGGAACGACAAACTCATGTGTAGCCGTTATGGAAGGAAATGAACCGGTTGTTATACCTAATTCCGAAGGAGGAAGAACTACTCCTTCAGTTGTTGCTTTCACTAAAAGTGGTGAAAGATTAGTTGGTCAGCCGGCAAAAAGACAAGCGGTAACCAACCCGAACAATACTATCTTTTCCATCAAAAGATTTATGGGAAGGTTTATTGGTGAGGTATCGAATGAAATTCATGAAGTGCCTTATAAAGTAGTTGAAGGTGATAATAAAACTGCACGGGTGAAAATTGATGATCGTTTATATTCACCACCCGAAATCAGTGCGATGGTTCTTCAGAAAATGAAAAAGACTGCCGAAGATTATCTTGGGCAGGAAGTTACAGAAGCTGTGATAACTGTACCGGCTTATTTTAATGACTCGCAAAGACAGGCTACTAAAGATGCTGGTGAAATTGCAGGATTGAAAGTTAAAAGAATAATAAACGAACCAACTGCTGCTGCGCTTTCGTACGGATTGGATAAGAGAAATAAAGAACAGTTAGTTGCCGTTTACGATTTAGGCGGAGGTACTTTCGATATTTCTATACTTCAATTAGGCGACGGAGTTTTTGAAGTAAAATCTACCAATGGTGATACACACCTTGGCGGCGATGACTTTGACCAAAGACTTATTGATTATTTGGCAGATGAGTGCAAGAATCAGGAAAGCATCGATTTAAGAAAAGATCCGATGGCTCTGCAGAGACTTAAAGAAGCTGCTGAAAAAGCTAAGATAGAATTATCTTCATCAATGCAGACTGATGTAAATTTACCGTTTATTACAGCAACTCAAGATGGACCGAAACACTTAAATCTTACTATCAGCCGTTCAAAATTTGAACAGTTGGTTGATGACCTTATTGCTAGAACAAAGCAGCCGTGCGAATCGGCAATAAAAGATGCCGGTGTTTCAGCTTCACAAATAGATGAAGTTATTTTGGTTGGCGGTTCAACTAGAATTCCAAAGGTTCAGGAAACAGTTAAAAACTTATTTGGTAAAGAACCTCACAAGGGTGTTAATCCCGATGAAGTAGTAGCAATCGGTGCTGCAATTCAAGGCGGCGTTCTTGCCGGTGATGTTAAAGATGTATTATTGTTGGACGTCACTCCACTCTCACTTGGTATTGAAACTCTCGGCGGTGTTATGACAACATTGATTACGTCAAACACAACCATTCCAACACGCAAGAGTGAAATTTTCTCAACTGCTTCGGATAATCAGCCTTCAGTTGAAATTCATGTTCTGCAGGGTGAAAGACCGATGGCAGCAGATAATAGAACACTCGGAAGATTCCACCTCGACGGAATTCCGCCTGCACCAAGAGGCGTGCCTCAAGTTGAAGTTACATTTGATATTGACGCTAACGGTATTATGAACGTTAACGCAAAAGATAAGGCTTCAAATAAAGAGCAGAGTATTAGAATTACTTCTTCTTCCGGTCTGAGTTCTGATGAAGTTGAAAAAATGAAAAACTCTGCAAAAGAACATGCTGCCGAAGATAAAAAGAAAAAAGAGTCTGTTGAAGTTAGAAACCAAGCCGACAATTTAGTTTTCCAAACTAAAAAGCAGATTGAAGAACTAAAAGAAAAAATTCCGGCTGATATTAAAAGTAATCTCGAAGCCGAAATTGTTAAAGTTGAAGATGCTTTGAAAACCAATGATACCGAAACTATTAAGTCTGCAACAGAAAGTCTTAATAAAGTTTGGAGCGAAGCAGCACAGAATCTCTATCAACAGCAAGGTCCATCAGAAGGCGCCCCCGGTCAGCAAGGTCCTACTCCTGATAGTGGAGAGCCTCAATCAGAGGAAGCTAAGTCAGATGCCTCTGAAGGAAATGTAGAGGACGCTTCTTACGAAGTAGTTGACGAAGACGATAAAGATAAAAAATAAATTCCAATAGATTTTATTTAGAAAGATTATAAACTATGAATTACACAGACATTAAAGATAAAACAGCTAATTTGATAGAGCCTTCGGAACATGAAATCAACTTGGCTCATTTAGTGGAAATTTATGAAACCGAAAATGATTTAATGTTAACGGCAAAAGTGCCGGATCTGGATATCGATCTATTGGAAGTAAAGATGTAAACTATATTTCTATAATTAGCGGGATGGTTAATTAAACCTCCCGCTATTTTTATAATTCTCCAGGTGTTAAATTCACACCTCTATTGCAGCCTCCTTTGTTTCATTTCACTACAAGAATTTTGATTTTTTGCATTCAAGATTTTCCGTAATTTTTTGTATTTTCGTTTTAGTATGAAAAAAGTAATTCCTCTTTTTATCGTTTTTACGCTGCTGAGCTATTTTGCTAATTCAAATTTGTTCGACAGCAACGCTTCTAAAATACAGCCGGAAAATTATTCCAATGGTATTAATAATATTTATTCCGGCAAAATTGTCTCACCGGCAAAATATAAAATTACTGCAAAATTGCTTACCGACGAGAACTTAATTGATGTTAAAGCTGAGATAATGTGGACGAATCGTTCTGCAAAACCAACCAATGAAATCTATTTTAATTTGCCCCGTAATCCCAACGTGACAGATATTACGTCTTCTTCGATAAAAATTAAGAAACTGGCTATCAATAATTTATCCTCAGAATTTATTTTTCCCGATAAAATCGGAGTGGTGAAAAATAATGGTACGGTAGCCAAAATCGAACTATTGAAGAAAGTATTCCCTGGTGAAACTAAGCAAATTGATATTGAGTTTAGTTTGGAAATTCCTCCGTCTAAAAATTCATGGGGTTATGCTGAAGGAAGGAATTTTTATTTTATCGCCGATTGGTACCCTAAAATAGCTGTACTTAAAGATACCGGATGGGTCTGTTATCCCGGTGATTCCAATTTAGGAGTTTATTCGGATTTTGCAGATTATGAAATTTCAATAATAACTCCCGAAAGCTATACTGTTGGCGGATGCGGGATTGCCTCTAAACAGTCAATTGCAAATAATAGAACTTTATTTAAGTTTGAGCAAAATTCAATTCGCGACTTTGCATGGTTTGCCACCGACGATATTATTAATGCCAGAGAATCTTACGAAACCTTGAGCGGCAGATCAATTGAAATTGAATTATTTATTCAAAAGGAAAGAGAGGGATACAAGGATAGGTATTTTCAGGCAGTCAAAAAATCTTTTGACTTTTTGTTTGAGAACATTGGGGAATATCCTTACCAAAAATTTACGGTAGTAGATGTGCCCCGTACAAGCGGAAGTGAGGGAATGGTATTCCCGACACTCGCAACTTTCAAAGCTCCTTTAATTGCACCTGTTTATATACATGAACCGGAATTGAAAATTGCTGAGGCTGTAGCAAAACAATACTTTTATGGGGCTGTTGCGGTTGACGGATATTCGGAACAATGGATTGAAAGCGGGGTCCCAAGTTTTTTGGCTGCACAAATTTTGGAAAACAATTACGATGCAAGGCTTAACTATTTTGAGCTTGCATCATATTACCCGATTTTCGGGATGAATTTTTTATCCTATAATGAAATTCCAATCATTTACACAATAGGCTCTTACCAACTTGCACCCGGCACTTTTTCATTACAAGAATATTATAAAGATCCATTCGTTGGTTCAATCGCCGATAAATCTTATTCTTTCCCGGATGGACTCAGCTATAAATTGAATACTCTTCATAAACCTAAACTAATGTTTCTTACTCTTGCATCATATATCGGCAGCAATAAATTGTTAAATATTCTAAGCAACGTGTATCAGGAATTTCAATTTAAACATTTAAGCGGCGATCAGTTTGTTAAATGCATTAATGAGGAATCGCAGAAGAATTTAGTCTGGTTTTTCGAAAATCTTTTTTATAATTCAAAATATTTCGACTACAGTGTAAGATCTATCGAAAAAATATCGGAAACAAATTATGAAGTTTTTGTGCAGAGGTCGGGCGACGGAATCTTCCGAAATAAAATTGCTCTTATTACAAAATCCGATACACTTCTTCAATATTGGGATGGAATTGAGAAGTGGAAGATTTTTACTTTCGAGACAAATAATAAAGTTATCGCTGCCGTGATCGATCCTGATAGAATAAATCTTTTCGATATGAATTTTTCTAATAATTCTATGATGGCATCACCAAATTATTGGCCTCCCATCTCGCTGGCAACACGATGGTTCTTTTGGATGCAAAACGCGTTAATGATTTTGGGCAGCATCTGATGCAGTTCGGTATTAGAGATATTTTCACCTCAAGCATAAGAGCTGTTTATTATAATTTTAAATTTGTATTTCTTTTGTGGGGATTGAATGCCGCCGCGGCTTTTATATTAACAGTTCCGACTTATTATATTTTAGTTGATAATCTCAGCCAATCAATGATGGGTCAAAAATTAGAGACCGGCTTGGATTATATGTGGCTTGTTCAATTTTTTAATCTTTACAAAAGTAATATTGGAGAACTACCACTGATGATTTATGGGATGGTTGGAATATATGTACTGGTTCAAACCTTTTTTCTGGGAGGCCTGGTTGCAATTTTTAATATCCCCAAAAAGAATCATATGGTAGATTTCTTTTTCGGGGGAGTAAGGTATTGGTACCGATTTACAAAAGTTACTTTGGTCTCACTAATATTCTTTTTTTTGGCGTTTGAGTTAAACTATCAGCTCGGAAACTGGATTGCCTGGAGCTTTTCCGGAAGCGAATCGGTACTTACAGATTTTGTGCTACGATCTCTCCGCTATATTCTATTAATATTTCTAATTGGACTTATTACATTAATATCAGATTACTCTAAAGTTTCGGTTGGAATTAAGGATTCGCAAAAAGTTTTAAAAGAAATTTTTAGCTCAATATTATTTATTAAACAAAACTTTGTTAAAATATTCTCAGTATTTCTGCTTGTTGCTGCAATTGGTGCCGCCGGCGGAGTAGTCTATAATTTTGTTGGAGCCGTAATTCCGAGAACTCCTTTTTATTTCTTAATTCTATCCTTTATTCTTCAGCAAATGTTAATTATTTTTAGACTTTTAATTAGAATGTTATTTTGCTCAACAGAAGTTTTATTGTTTAAAGATTTGAACGCAGAAATTATCAGCGTTGAATCTAATTAATGGAGGATTTTTAAGTTATGCCAATTGTTCCTATAACTATTTACGGCGATAAAATTTTGAGGAAAACCACTAAACCGGTTGATGCTGTAGACGATGAAGTTATTCGCGATATTCAGAATATGTTCGAAACAATGCGTTATGCCAATGGAATTGGATTAGCAGCAAACCAAGTTAATTTGGATAAATCGATTTTTGTAATAGATATAAGTCCGGTAGAAGGTTATGAAAATATAAAACCAGTCGTAATGATCAATCCTGAAATTGTAGAAGAATCTGAAGAAAGAATAATTATGGAAGAGGGCTGTTTGAGTCTGCCCAATTTACGTGCTGATGTTGAACGTTCTGAAATAATTAAAGTTAGATATCTCGATACGGATGAGGAGATTCAAGAAATTGAAGCCGGTGATTTGTTTGCTAGAGTTATTCTGCACGAATATGATCATTTGATAGGCAAAATGATTCCGGATAGAGTGGAACCGGGAATGAAAAAAAGACTTCAGAAAGAGTTGATAAAAATAATGAAACGGGATGTAGATATTGATTACCCGATTACACAGAGAAATTGATGAAGATAATTTTTTTCGGCACCCCCGATTTTGCGGTACCCTCATTAAAAGTTCTGTATGAAAGCAGCCATGAAATTTCTGCGGTAGTAACTGCTCCGGACAGAGAGAGGGGCAGAGGAAGAAAAGTTTCCGCCACTCCTATTAAGCAATTTGCTATTGAACATAATATCCCCGTTCTGCAGCCGCAGAGTTTGAAGGATATTCAATTCATTGATGAACTTACAAATTATCGCGCCGATCTTTTTGTAATTGTTGCCTTTAGAATTTTACCGCGTGAAGTTTATACGATTCCGCTTAAAGGTGCGTTTAATCTGCACGGATCACTCCTGCCAAAATACCGGGGCGCTGCACCTATTCAATGGGCAATAATTAATGGAGAAACCGAAACGGGTTTAACTACATTTTTTTTGGAAGATAAAGTAGATACCGGTAATATAATTCTAAAAGAAAAAGTAAGCATTGAACCGAAAGATGATTTAGGCGCGCTGCATGACAAGATGAGTGATGTTGGATCGGAGCTGGTATTGAGAACCGTAAATCTAATTGAGACAGGTGAATATAAACTTCAACCTCAGGACAATAGGGATGCAACTCCGGCGCCGAAAATAAAAAAAGATGACTGCCTTATAAAATGGTATGAACCGGCTGAAAAAATTCACAATTTAGTGAGAGGTTTATCACCGATTCCGGCAGCCTATTTTGAAAGAAATGATAAAATCTACAAACTCTACAAAACGAAACTTGTGAACGATCAAAATTTACTGCCGGGTGACATTAAAGAAACTAAAAATGAAATATATATTGGTTGCGGAGAGGGGACACTTCAAATTTTAGAGCTCCAGCCTGAAGGGCGCAGACGAATGACAACTGAGGAGTTTTTGAGAGGGTATAGTTTAATAAGTTAAAATTAATTCAATTAATAATTCCAGTGGTTTGTACTTATTTGCTCAAGTTTCAGCAGTCTGGGTTTTCCAAAATAATTGAATATTTTAACACTATTTTGTATCTTCAATGTATAAACAAAATATAGGTGATTCTATGCGAGTGAAAATCAAAAAATGGGGTAATAGTCTTGCGCTAAGAATTCCAAAGGCTTTTGCAGACCAATCGAAAATTTACGAAAATGAATTTGTTGATATTAGTCTGGAAAATAATCGAATATTTATTGAACCTTTGGAATTAAGAGATTATTCCTTAAAAGAAATGAGTTCGGCTATAAATAAATTAAACGTTCATAAGGAAATGGATTTCGGAAAAATCGAAGGTAAGGAACTTTGGTAAAACCTATTCGATATGTGCCGGATAGAGGTGATATTGTTTGGCTAAGTTTTAATCCACAAACTGGTCACGAACAAGCAGGAAGACGACCCGCCTTAGTTATCTCTCCAAAAATTTATAACGAAAAAACAGATTTGGCAGTTTTCTTGCCGGTAACTTCTCATTCAAAAGGATATCCTTTTGAAGTAAAAATTCCTGATGAGTTAATTATTAATGGAGTAATTCTTTCTGATCAAATTAAAAGCCTTGATTGGAAAACTCGTGGGGCTGAGTTTATTTGTAAAATCCCAATAAGTACCCTCAAAGAATCTCTTGGCAAACTGAATACTCTAATAGAAATTTAATTTTTAAAAAAGACACGTTTGGGCTTTACCCTTTAAATTATTCACATAATTCTCCATTCGCTTGCTTTGGAACTAATTTCAATTTTTTCTGGTATTTTATGTCAATAAATCAGATATTATATCCGATTGATGAAATTGAATAATAAATTTTTAAAGGATTGAAATTTGGAGTTCAAACAAAATATATTGGAACTAATAGGAAATACTCCCCTGGTTAAACTGAATAAACTTAATAAGGGAATGAAACCTCAAATTTTTGCTAAGCTAGAATCTGCGAATCCCGGCGGAAGTGTTAAGGACCGTATCGGAATTTCTATGATTGAAGCTGCAGAGAAGGCGGGGAAATTAAAACCTGGCGGAACAATAATTGAGGCTACAAGCGGTAATACTGGAATTGGATTAGCACTAGCTGCTGCAGTTAAAGGCTACAAAGCAGTTTTCGTTGTTACTGATAAAGTGAGCTACGAAAAAATACATTATCTTAGAGCACTTGGTGCAAAAGTAATTGTTGTTTCAAATGCCGAGGAACCTGAAAGTCCCGATTACTATGTGAATACCGCAAAGCGCCTTTCCGAAGAAACACCCAACTCAATTTTTATGTATCAATATTCAAATCCCGCGAACCCCGAAATTCACTACAGAACAACCGGACCCGAAATTTGGAAACAGACTAATGGAAAAATCACTCACTTTGTTGCCGGAATTGGGACTGGCGGTACTATCAGCGGGGTTGGACGATACCTCAAAGAAGTAAATCCTGATGTTCAGATAATTGGTGCAGATCCTTACGGTTCAATATTTAAAACTTATAAAGAAACCGGCAATCGAATTAAAGGTAATCCATATTTGGTTGAAGGCATTGGTCAGGACTGTTTGCCGGAAAATGTTCACTTTCAGTATATCGATAAAATAATAAACGTTACCGACAAAGATTCGATGTTAGCCGCTAAAGTATTGACGGAAAAAGAGGGAATATTCAGCGGCGGCAGTACAGGTACAATAATGCATGCAGCTTTGGAAATTTCAAAAGACTTAACGGAAAATGATGTAGTAGTATTTATCGTCTGCGACATTGGCGAGCGCTATTTATCAAAAGTATATAATAATGACTGGCTTCAGCAGCACGGCCTTCTAATTAGAGAGGAAGCGAAACTTAAAAATTTAATTGAGCTTAAACGTGAATCAGGAATATCGGAATTGGTTTCTGTTGATGCAGATACGAAGGTGAAGGACGTAGTAAAATTACTGCAGGAAAAAGGTTTTTCTCAACTTCCGGTAATGAAGAATGGATATTCGGTTGGCTGTATTAAAGGCTGGAAACTCACAAGCAGATTGCTTGAAGAATACGAGTTATTGAATTCTCCGATTAGAGATGTAATGGATGAATGTTTCCCGGTACTAAATGTTGAGAAATATTTTACTGAAGTTCAAAATGAACTGAAAACCTCCCCGGCAATCTTGGTTGAAGATAAAGGCAAGATAATCGATTTGATCACTCGTTACGACTTGATTGATTATATGAGCAGGAATAATTAGGTAGGTTACATTAAAACAAATTAGTTTAAGAAATATAATAATGTGAGAATTTTTAAAGCCATGCTACTATTATTTAGGCACCGTGCAAAATAATTAATTTAGGCAGCAGAACTGAAAAGTTTTGAAA
>JAENZU010000674.1 GCA_016841125.1 Melioribacter sp.
ATTCCGTGTGACCGGTAAAATGCGGCTCGAACTTGAAGAGTTCAATACTTTTGCGGCTACGGTTGTAATCTCAAATCACGAAATTAATCAGCCGCTTACCTTAATCAATCTTTCTGAAACAGCTATTAAAAGGGAATGAGGTAAGCAAGAAATCTCAAGAGTGGCGGTACAAAGAAGGGTAGAATTTATTGAGAAGGCTACAAAAGATATTATTGAGGTTTTGGAAAAATTAAACGCTATAAAAAAACCTATCTTAACGGATTACATTAGCAACTTAAAAATGATCGATCTCAAACTGCCGGATAATAAGAATTCAACCGATTAACTCTTTTACTAAGCCTATTAATTGATCAAAATTATAAGGCTTTTTCAAAAATCTCAAATTTGAGTCATTTATAAATTGAAACTCATTGCTGCCTCGGGAACCGGATGCGACAATTATTGGAATAGTTTTATCAGTTTTACGGATTTCCTCTACACACTTACCGCCGTCAATTTTGGGCATTTTTTTATCAATAATTAAAAGACTGAAGTCGCTTTGAGTTTTGATTATATTTAAAACTTCTTCACCATCTTTTGCTTTAATTACATTAAACTTGAACGATTCTAAAAGTTCTTCCAACAATTCAAGCAGATAGATTTCATCTTCTGCAATTAATATTTTCTTATTGCCGCCTGAAAATTCTTCAATAGATATTTTTTCTTCGGCAGGTAACAAAAATTTGAAAGTTGTTCCTTCATTTTCAACGGATTCAACAGTAATTTTCCCATTATGATCTTCGATAATTTCTTTAACGATGTTCAAACCAAAACCACTTTCAGAGCCCTTTTCTTTTGTGGAAAAGTTCAGATCGAAAACTTTGGAAATTTTCGTACTGGGAATTCCCACTCCCGTATCGGAAATAACAATTTGAACGAATTCACCTTTGGCATTTCCAAACTCATTTTCTAAAGGCAGTGCCAATTTACTAATTTGAATATTTATATCACCGCCATTAGGCATTGCTTCAATTGAGTTAGTACAAAGGTTCAGCAATACTCTGTATAAATCTGAGGGATTGCCAATAACATTAGTTATTCTGCCAACTTTTCTTACTTCAAATTTTATGTTATCCGGTAAAGATGATTTTAATGATTGTTCAAATCCTTTAATTAACTTAAAAATATCAAGAGGAAATTTCTTTTGGTTTATTAAAAAATTTTCTTCGAAAAGAGCGTCAATCATTTCGGAGGAGCGTATTGTATTGTTGATTATACTATCTAAAATAGGAAGATTAGTATTTTCATTATCAACATTTAACTTAATAATTTCCGCACTGTTAAGTGTATTGGTCAAAATGTTGCTGAGATCGTGAGCAATTTTTTTTATCGCTTTTTTTTCTTCATTTCTTTTTTCTTCAGTAATAGTTTTCGAAACTAAAATAATATGGTTGGATGCAAGGTTTTTGAATACGTCATAAACGTTTTGAGTTGGGGACTTAACATCAGACGATGATCTGATCTTTTTTTTAATTTTCCATTTAATATTAAGATCATCCTCTAATGATAAGTTTTCAGAATCTATAAAAGACTTAGTAGCCCAAAGTAATTTCATATCCAAATTGCAAATAGCAAAGTGAATTTCCAATTGCCCGATGGCTAGTAAAATATCCTCGAATACCTGTTCAGAAGACAAACTGTTTGATGAAAGAGGCATCTATTTTATATCGTATTTTTTTATTTTGGAGTACAAAGTTTTTTGACTAATTCCTAAAGCTCTCGCAGTATTTTCTCTATTCCAATCAAAATGATTGAGAGCCCTTTCGATAAAAATATTTTCAACTTCCTCTAGTGTTAATACTTTGTTAC
>JAENZU010000675.1 GCA_016841125.1 Melioribacter sp.
TACCCCCTAAAAAGATGGGCTGAATTCCTGAAAAACCTGCAGTTTTGTAATCCTGCTTTTTGAGGGTTTCAACGAAAGGCGGAATTAATTGATTGAGTCCCGTTTGAAATTGCGCAAAAAGGGCGGCTTTTTGAGCATCGGGTAATGGAGTTTGGTTTTGAAGCATGTTGTAAATATTTGCAAATTCAACTTGATTTCCGCTTTGTAACTGAATTATCGCTTCGCGTATTGGATTCAGATCAATTTCTAGCTTATTGTTCAGGTGGGTATAACGCCATGAGAAATCGACAGCGGGCAGGAAATTTCCCAGCGATTTATCGTATTCGTACTTTTTCTGTTTAAGTCTTGCCTCGTATTGTTTTATCTTGTCATTATTATGAAGGGCTGTTTCAACCGCATCTTCAATCGTAATATTCTGAGCTAAAACCAAACTTCCGGTAATCAAAAAGAGCATCGAGCATAAAATCGATAATATCTTTTTCATTCAAACTCCAAAATCTAAAAAATTTTAATTCATAATTTAAGACTTTTATATCTTAACTGCCAGATTTTTGATTTTGAAAAATTTCTAGGGGTATAACATTACAACGTTTCGAAAGAGTAGATTAGGGAATCAAGATTCCACGAAAGATAGTTCTATAATAAAATAATTAATAAATTTTATCTCTTTTCCGTAAACGGAGTTATTCTGACTATATTATGTTTTCATGAAATAACTTAGCATACTTGGCACTTAAATTGTAACTTATATAAATATTGAGTATGTTGTTCTTATTATGAAACATATTATTATTGATGATCTTTCATAATTTCCTCAATACAACATACAGTTCTTATACAAAGCTGAAAAAACCAACTAAATTGTCTGAATCATTACATGTAATTTTTTCCTGCGAATATCAGACAGATAAAATAAATATCTACTCGGAGTAAAAACGATGCTGGAATTTATTCTGCCCCTCTACATAGCTTCATTTACAGTTTTAACCTATCTCACGGCTAAAGCACAAAATAAAAACGTATATATCTGGCTCATTGTCGGAATACTCACCGGTGCGATAGGATATATCGCTTTGCGAATATTTGAAAAAACTCCCAAACTTGCTTTAGCAGGTGTTAACAATTTAAATATGGCAGAAACCAATATTCAAGAAAAGAGAAGACCAGTAATTAAATCCTCTGTTCCAAATGTTTCTTTGGAGGAAAACCGCACAACTGAAAAAAGTAATATTCTTCGATTTGAGGATGATTTTGTTACTTGCCCAAATTGCAGGATTTTAAGTCCGATTGAAGCAGATAAGTGCAAAGTTTGCGGAAAAGATCTTATCCAATAAAGCATTTTTCTACCCACCAATCTCCACTTCACTTTTTAGCTCAAAATAAAAGTCCGTAATTTTTATAACCTCTTTCAAAACTTCAATTTAAGCCGGTTGAAGACTTTGTGATGTACATCAAATTTTTGTAAAAAAAACCTTGACATTGCCCAAGAATTTATCGTAATTTGGGGTGCAGTGGGTAATGGTGTGTAATTTTCCCATAAGGTGTCAAAATATGTTTATAGGTAATTTTAGATACTCGATCGATTCAAAAGGCAGAATAAGTATTCCTGCCAAGTTGAGAAAGTACGTCAGCAGCGAAGCGAACGATCCGTTTGTAATGACTCGCAGTACAACGGGGCAATGTTTAGACCTCTATCCGATGGATGAGTGGAAAAAATTAATTGCCGAGCGGTTGAAAAATCTAAACTCATTTAATCCTATGGACTCACAATTCGTAAGAATGTTTTTGCAGGAAGCTGCCGAAGACACACTCGACACACAAGCCCGTCTGCTAATTCCGAAACCATT
>JAENZU010000676.1 GCA_016841125.1 Melioribacter sp.
GTTTTGTCTTTAACTCAGCTATGGACCACCCTAAAACATCTTCCCATGCCGGATTCATCTGTTTAAAGTAACCGTCGGTTCCGGCAATACACAATAAATCGAGAGAGACTTTAAAAAACCGGTCTCTTTCCTCTTCGGCTTTTACTCTTGCCGTTATATCATTACCCATGCTGAGAATAAGTTTCCTTCCATCATTTGAACTTCCGATAGGAGATGAGCTGAAATCCCAAATCATCTTCTCACCATTTTTACATGTTATTTCAACTTCACCTTCATGGGATTTTTCAGTCATATTATATAAGCTATTTATAGCTTTTTGAACGTCCGACTTCTTCATCCCATATGCTTTTTGAGACCATTGTTCTATTGTCGGTATTTCATCAAAATGATACCCTGTTAATTCAGTCCATGAGTTACTAATTTGAATAACCTCTCCACCTTCCGCATGTATCATTAAAGGTAAGGGCGAGTCCTCAATTGCTCTCGACAATCTTCTCTCACTTTCAATCAATTGCTTCTGTGCTTTTTTTCTTCTCGAAATATCAATACCAACTCCCAAAAGAAGCGGTTCTCCATTAAAGATAATTCTTTTGCCGGTAAAATAGAATGGGATGTTCTCTTTACCTTCCTCCAAAAAGTCGGCTTCAACAAAAATTTCACCCTCAACGAATGCTGTTTGAATTGCTTTCTGAATCTTTTCTTGATCATGCGGAGCAATAAAATCGAGCGGGGATTTTTCCCCGACTTCTTTATATGGAATACCAGAAAACTCAGCAAGAGTATTATTCCACTTTACAAATTTTCCGGTTTGATCGAAGAGGTAGAAAATACCCGGTAGTGCATTGATTACAGAATCTGAAAATTCCTTCTCCTGTTTTATTTTCTGTTCAGCAATCTGCTGTTCGGTTACGTCGATAAATGTTGCAAGAACATCATTATCTATGGTTATGCCTGCAATGATAATTTTTCTAATTTCTCCATTATTGCAGGTAACATTATATATATCTGATTTAATATCTGTATTTTCATCAATAGATTTTTGTACTGCATCGTTCCAACTACTCATAACAGCGGCTCTGTATCCAGGATCGGGATATGCTAATTCCCACCATTCTTTCAAAGTTGGAAGGTCTGATTTTGTATATCCGAAAAGCTCAATAAATCTTGAATTAATATTTTCAATTTTACCATTTTCATCCACATAACAAAGGGGTATTGATACGGAGTTAAAAAGATTTCTAAATTTTTTCTCACTTAACTCAATATTTTTTTGAGCCAGCTTTGCTTCCGTAATATCAAAAACAGAGGATTGATAACCAATCAAATTGCCTACTGAATCATGAAGATCACTAGCACTAGCTTGAGCAATAAATGTTGTACCGTCTTTTTTTTGTGCGGTATAAGTCCCTTGCCAAACTCCAATTTCATTTAGAGATTTTAATATTTCAGCCGCTTCTTTTTCAAATTTGATAAATGCCGTTAAAGGCTTACCTATAACCTCGTTTAACGATTGATAACCCCAAATATTTAAGAATGCATTATTTGCACTGGTAATCATTCCCTTAATATCTGCCGTACTATTTGCAGCAACCGAAGTATCGTAAACAATGTTTTTCAAAATCAGCTCATTTTCTCTAGCCTTTTTCTCACTCACATCCCTTATAATAGCCAGCATGTGCGGCAGTCCGTTAAGATAAATTACTGCTCCATTAACCTCGGTTTCAAAAGTTGAACCATCTTTGCGCAAATCAACTGTTTCCCCGCTATATATTCCATTTTTCTGGAGCGATTCACCAAATTCTGTCAGCTTGTAATGGTGATCGGGATGAATAATTTGGGAT
>JAENZU010000025.1 GCA_016841125.1 Melioribacter sp.
ATGATCTACCCTAAGTTTATTTCAGCATCAGCATTTTTTTCGTTTGCCGGAAATCGCCGGCATCAATTCTGTAAAAATAAATTCCGCTTGAAAGTTTTTCGCCGAAATCATTTCTTCCGTTCCAGTTAACCTCATAGAATCCATTAGCCTGTTCTTTCGAAACAAGTGTAGCAACTTTCTCGCCTAATAGATTATAAATACTCAATGTAACGAAAGAAGCTTCCGGTAATTGGTATCTGATAGTGGTTGTAGGATTAAACGGGTTCGGATAATTTTGATCGAGAAAATAATTATCGGGCGAAACGTCCTTCTCATCACTAACGGAAACCAGCGGAGGTAAAGCAGGCAGCTCAACCATCTCTTCCTGTGTAGATATTGTAAAAATCGCCGATCCATAACCCGGTAAAGTTACGGACAAATTAGCAAGTTCGCTGCCCATTGCCTGAACACTGGTTCCGCTGTAATGGTCGTTAACCCAGTAAGTGGTTCCTGTTTGGAAACCGCCGTCAAACTTTAAGTTGGCGCTGGAAAGATTTAGAGAAACTACTTGCTGAGTTGAACTGAAATTCATAACGGCAAGACCGTTCGAGTTTGTGTATGGTCTGAGATAAGCATATACAGCGGCAATTGGGGTGGTAATTCTGTCGAAGTCTGATTCGTCTGCGTTTGTAACATTGCCGTCGCCGTTAGTATCTTTCCGGTGCTGGGAAAATGCCGGGAACTGGGCTCTAATCTGAGTAAGCTTCTGATAGTGAGGCATCAGTATATCTTTACCACCAAAGTTCCAATCGATTATTCCCCGCCTTCTGTCATTCAAATCGGGTTCTCCCGGATTTCCCATTCCCTTTCCAAATCCGACTTCCTGACCGTTCAAAATCATCGGCATGCCTGGTGCCATAAATAATGCGGTTGCAATAGGCATTGTTTTTTCGAATGAATCATATTTATAAGCAATCCTGTCTTCGTCTTGAGATTCCATGAATCTGAGATAATAAGAGTTTTCTCCCGGGTGAAATCCGTCATTGTTTAATCTTGAATGTAAAGTATTAACCGAAGATGTATTAAAACCAAAATTTTGAACAGCATCGAAATAGAGTCGAAAATCGTAAGATGCATCGAGTCCGCCGCCCTGATCTGCATAGAGCACTTCGGTACCAACACCCACTCCGTCGTCTTCTCCAAGCAAAAGTAAATCGGGTCTAATATGCTTAAGTGAATTACGGATCGGAATACCGAACACTGAATATCCGAACTTGCGATGAGGTCCCCAATAAACATCAAAGCGGAAACCATCAATTCCGAATTCTCTAACCCAGTATTCGTAAACGTCTAACATATATTTTCTTGCGTCGAGATCACGCCAGTCGTAGTTCAACAAACGAAAGCTAAATGCACAGTAGTAATAAATGCCTTCGGGGGTCGTACAAATTCCAAGACCATTATCGTTATGAGGAATGTTTTGAGTTTGGTAATAATGCCAGTACTGAGAATATTTTTTAAAGTTTAGTGCCTCCTGCGCAAATGAATGCTGGTGCCCCGTGTGGTTGGGAGTAATATCCTGGATAACTTTGATTCCCAATTCATGCGCGCGATCTACAAATTGTTTATAATCGGCTTCTGTTCCAAGAGACGATTCAACTTTTAAGAAATCGACAATATTATAACCAATATTTATTTGGTTATCAGCATCACCCGGTATTTCAGTTATAGGAAGCACCCAAATAACATTGAATCCCATTGCTTTAATGTAATCTAAATTTGGTATTGCTGCGGCAATAGTTCCGGTTGGTGTAAATGCTTTGAAGTACATTAGATAAATTCTGCCATTCTTAACCCATTCAGGATTGTCTTCGTAACCGGAAATTTCTATGTCATTTGTGTTTTCATCAACTACGAAAAAGACCCTGTTTGAATCAATATTTTGATCCGGATCTTCCACTGTGAGCGATACATAATATTCCCCGGGTATTACAGGTTCAGCAGCAGAAGTTTGATCACTCGTCTGCCCGTCAATACCCAATAATGCAGGATTACCGGGATCTTCCTTCCACAAATATGTTAATTGTTGACCCTGGGGATCTGTGCTGCTGCCTCCATTAAAGTTAATCGATCCGCCCGAGTAAGTTAATTCGGCAACCGCTGTTGGGGCGAACTCTACTTTTCGAAATATATTGATCGAGTCGGAGATTATCATTTGACCACCGACTTCCGCCTTTACCTTGAAATAATTATCGCCATCAAACAGATTAAGTGTCGCATCGAATTCGCCGTTATTAACTTGAATATTCCAGGTCGAATCGAACCGAATAATTTGTGCCGAAGTTACAGTAGAATCAAAACTTCCGTCGGTTTTATAAACCGCTCCAAATAGCTGCCAGTTACTTTTCCAGGTTTGCGCAGGCAGACTTAAAAACTGTAAGGGTCCCGTTTGAACCGTAAATGTTGTAGTATCCACATTTGATGTTCCCGTTGTGCTTTCGGCATATAAAATCAGTTCGTGTTCACCGTCAGCTAGTGGATTAGGAGGTGTAAAACTAAGCTTTTTTTCCACAAGATCGTAGCTCGATCCAAGATTTGCATATTCGTTTCCATCAATAGTAACTGCAATCGATGAAGCATTTATTTGCGAAGTTGTAGCCGGAAATATATATGCGGTGATTTCCGGAAATTTGCTTCTTACTACACCCGAAGCCGCGGTTGAATTTGGCAAAAGGAGATGAATTGTTGGATCCTTTATAAAAAGAAACGAATTATTATTGTCTAAGGGATTTTGTCTAGGATTCAAAGGATCCGCAAACCAATCACCGTCGTTTATTTTATATTGATAAGCGCCGGGCACACTCCCAGCAGCAGGCAAAGGCGAGGGACCGCCAACTCGCAATCTGTATGTTTTTGACCATGTGCCCGTTACGGGATCATTTGTCATTTGAGTTAAATTGTTAAGAGTCCAGCCGTTAAACTCCCCCGGCAAATAGACTTGGGTTGGATTGTCATCCGGATAGTAATAAAATGTTACATCCACACTATCTGTTGTTTGAGCAAATATAAAACTTGTCATTAAAAAAAAGGCTGCTAGCTTCAAAGAAAATTTCATATTAATTCCAGTTAGATTTTAAATATTTAAAATTTCTTAAATAAATATAATTAAATAAAGGAAATAAAGAGAGAGATACCCGCTTATTGCACACCCGTTAATGCCAAAAATTTGGGCAGAACTGACTCTACATTAATTAAATAATTCCCAGGACAAACCAAACCGCAGTCCTCGTCCCTGCTTGGGATAATATGGGAAGATGTAATAATCGTTGCCTAAAATGTTTTCGAATACAAAATATACGATGGCAGCTTCCTGTATAATTCCGTTCAAATAAAAATCCACTTGATAGGAAGTTGAAGTTTGTTCATTCCTCAATAAGCTTAATGATTGATTTGCCGGATCGTATGAATAATAAGCTTTAGCCGATTTTTCAAAATCGTAAACTGCAAAATTCTGGCTTCCGAAAAGTCTGAAGTTAAAGCCTGTTTTCAAATTTAAATTATCATCAAACAAAATATCCACATAATAAATACCGGCAAACAACGTGAATTTTGGAAGTGTATTTTCTACTCCGGGGTAATCGATATTAAAATAATTCGCGTTACCGCTTAGCATAAACTTCCAATAATGAAAGTTAAGATTTGCACTTAACCCTTTTGTTATTACCCTTGCAGCATCGTAGAATCCAACTTCGTTTATACGAAGTGAATCGCTATAATAATTAATGATTGGAATAAGACTCCTATCGTTGTCAGTCCGATAGTAGGATATTTTTCCCATCAGATTAGGGTGTGTGAATTTTATTCCCGCCTCTATAGTTTTCACTTCAGCTTTAGAGATGTCTGCTTTATTAAATGTATTGCTCAAAGAAAATGGTGAATTGGTTTTATTGAAGATAGAAGCTCCGCCGAAAATCGTTAACCATTTAACTGGTGACAAACTCACGTCGGCGCCGAAACCGGGATAACTTTGGTCATTGTAATTTAGAAATTTAGTATAAGCGGAGGGAATTAGAAGTCCGTCAAAAAAATCTAATGAAGCTCTTCCCCAAGCTGAGAGGGCATTAAACGAAAATGAACTGTCGAAGAGGGGTGAAATTATTTCACTTTTCTCATAATTAGCGCCGGTTTCCAAATTTATAAAACCGTAGCGGAAATTTTGTTTAAAGGATCCGCCGAAAGTACGGTATTTATTGTTGTGCACTATCGAAGGTATTTCGGCTAGATTAAACGCATCATTATATTCGTTTTGCCTGAACTCGGTTAAGCTGAATTGATAGTAGAACTGCAGGTCTGAAATGAAAGACTCGCCGAACTTTCCCAGCAGTCTTAAATTAAAACCATGCTGTGTATCTTTTCTGTATCGGGATTCGTAATAAACGGGAGCGCTTAAATTGTTATAGATCTGCTCGTCAACCTGCCCGGGTTCTAATGTATTCCGAAGAGTATCAATATTAACGCCTCCGTTAAGATGCACATTTGATTTTAGATAGCTGTAACCACCAATAATATTGAATGAATTTGAAAGCAGATATTTTAGATGTGTGTTAATCTTCCAGGCGCCGTATTCACTATTGTCAAATCTCGATTCGACACTGTTATTAGTAAACTCAAAGAAGCCGATTAAATTTTTGCGAAGCACTGCGTTGAACTGACCATCAACAACACCTTCGTCATCAGGAGCCTGGTAAAATCTAATTCTTGTGTAAGGTTTCTCTGGTATCCAGTCTTTGCTTACAAAGTTAATAGATACCGGGTTATTTGAGGTGCCGTATAAAAAGCCGCGCGGAAGCGGAATGATTTCCAATGAATCTATAGATTCAGATTGAAAATGATTGAGGTCGAAGCTGTTAAATATTTTATTGTTTAACTGCTGTCCGTTTTTTAAATACGTTATGCTTCCGTAACCCAAACCGAACATATTTGTTTCATTCGGCTGACCGAATGATCCAAGATCCTGTACAAACCCCGATGGAACATAGGAAAAGATATCCCCCGCATAACGGTAATCATACCGGTAAATTTCTTCTTTCTTCATAACGGAAGCGTAGGGATCAGATATTGATAAGCCAAGTTGATGAATCGGATAAACTTTTTCGGATTCGATCTTTGCCCTCAAAGAATCCATTGCCTGCTTAAGTGAATCTGAAGTTAGGGAATCAGGTTGAATAACTAGTGAATCTGATTGCAGCGAATCCGGTAAAATTACACTTGTTCTAACAACCGATGAATCTGCATCAAACCTCTCGCCGGCAGAAAAAATATTGGTACAAAATGCCGCGGATTGCAGAATCAAAGCAAAAAGAAAAATAATGGAATATTGTTTTAAGACCATCAAGACTACCTAATAAGCTACAAATGAAAAAGAAAAATAGTGAATAAAAATCTAGTTGCAAAATTTTGCAGGTAGTTGCTCAGTCAATACTTTCAGTATCCTTTTAAGGGTTACACCCAGAAAGTAGTGTATTTATAGTGGTTTTAGAAGAAAAAAATTAAAAAAAACGATTTTTTTATTGCAAACATATTTGTTTTATACCAAAAATTATTTATTTTTCATTCGGCACATCATTCACTAACAAATAGAAGGAAACAGTGTATGGCAAAGGCAGCAAGCAAACCCTTAACAAAATCAGAGATCATTGATCATCTTGCAAAAACTGTTGAAGGTGTTACCAAAAAACAAACCACTCAATTTTTAAATGGTTTAGTTGATTTAGCATATAAGAATGCTAAAAAAAGTTTCACCATTCCTGGTTTAGGTAAAGTTTACACAATAAGAAAAAAAGCCAGAATGGGAAGGAACCCATCATCTGGTGAACCCCTCAAAATCCCTGCTAAAAGTGTTGTTAAATTTAAAGTTAGCAAAACGGCTCAAGACGCAGTATATCCTCCAAAGAAATAATTTTCTTTAAGCCCGCCAAGTGCGGGCTTTTTAATTTTAGCCCTTCTTTTTCGGCGCCTGCTCTTTAATCCTTTCCAGCAACTCTGTATACAATTCGTGCTTAATATTACTCAGTATTATTGTCAGCAGCTTATTGAAACCCTTAAGATGGTTGTGGATACCAATCGTAACTCCTTGAGTAGTATCTGTAATATAAATTGGACGGGTTAAATTTCTACTAAACACTCCCCCTTCAATTTTATCAATGTTTATATGCTGAATCTCTATATCTTCATCGCAAGACATAAAATCGGAGCAAATCATTTTATCGTTATCAGCTTCAATTTTAAATGGAAATGTTTTGTAAGATTTGAAGTAAAATCTATTTATCCAAATAAGGATTGCAAGATTGATCGCCGCCGGAATTACCAAATACCACGCATACGGTATGCCCAAAGCCGTCGCAATTAAGTGAATGACGAGCAATATTGTAAGGGGTATATTTGCATATCTATAAATAAATTTTGCAAAGGGAGAATATTTAAATTTCTGCATTTATGTTTTTGTAAAAATTATTGAAATTATTTTGAACTTTAATTTAAGCATTACTTAGTTTAGTTGTAGTCAAAATTAAGTTTATAACAAAAGGGAAATGCAATGAAACATTTAATTACTGCAGCGGTGTTGTTATTCTGTTCAACTTTATACTCTCAGCCGAAACTAATAACTGACTTCACTTCACTAATGAGCGAGTTGAAAAGCGGAAAGGATGTAAGAGTAATAATAGACTATGGAAAGTGCAGCCTGATTATTGAGGGTGAAGAATCTGACGCACCTAAAGCAATTGGAGGAATGAATATGGATACATTTGAGTTTTTTGATGTGGGCGTTGTGAGAAATGAACTGGCGTATGTTACTTCGTCCGAAACGGTACTCATTGGTCATCCTTTTTACGGTTACGTTTACAATTATGCAAAGTTGAGAATTTATTCCGACAATTCTGTTGAGATAATAGCACGTTATCTGGACCCCAATACTTATGAAGTAAAAATGGATGAAACATTTAAAACAATGATCAACAATTCAGAAAACGGAGGCGGAGTTTCGCTTTTTTGCGAAGATTAAATATGAAAGATAAATATGATCTAATTATTATTGGCTCCGGTCCAATTGGAATATCGTGCGGTATCGAAGCCAAGAAAAGAAATTTGAATTACCTGATAATAGAAAAAGGCTGTCTGGTAAATTCTATTTTTCATTACCCCACTAATATGGTATTCTTTTCAACATCGGAAAGGCTGGAAATTGGAGGGGTGCCGTTTATATCCCACGGTCCTAAACCAACCCGCACAGAAGCGCTTGAGTATTACCGCCGAGTGAAAACTTCCTGGGATCTAAAAGTAAAACTTTATGAAAAAGTTCTGGCAATTGAGGGAGAGAAAAATAATTTTAGAGTTAAAACCGATAAAGGCAACTACAATGCAAAGTCGGTTATAATATCAACAGGATTTTTTGACTACCCGAACTTGATGAACATTCCCGGCGAAGAGCTCCCTAAAGTCAAACATTATTATGACGAACCGTATCCATATGTTGATCAAAAAATTGTTGTGATCGGCGGAGGTAATTCTGCAGTTGATGTTGCACTTGAAACCTACCGCCGCGGTTCTGATGTAACGATGGTAATTAAAAAAGACCGTCTGGAGGAAAATGTTAAGTATTGGGTTCAGCCGGATATTGAAAACCGGATTAATGAAGGATCGATTAAAGCTTATTTTAACTCCGTTGTAAAAGAGATCAAACAACACGAAGTAATTATTCAAACCCCAGATGGTGAAACTGCTGTAAAAAATGATTTCGTTTTAGCGATGACCGGATACCGCCCCGATTTTGAGCTGCTAAAAAATGCTGGTATTAATTTAATATCCGGTAAGGGCCTCGAACCCGATTTTGACGATCAGACTTTTGAGACAAATAAGGCGGGGCTCTATTTGGCAGGAGTTGTCTGCGGCGGAATGGATACCGGAAAATGGTTTATTGAAAATTCAAGAGATCATGCCGCTAAAATTTTTGATCATATTCAAAAAACAAATAATTAAATGATTTTGGTTAGTGAAGATTTTTTTTAATTTCACTTTAACTGATTTAATAAATAAAAGTTGAAAACTAATGCGAAGAGTAATTTACCCCGGAACATTCGATCCCGTAACAAACGGGCATATTGATATAGTTAAGCGAGCTATCGATTTATTCGACGAAGTTGTGGTAACAGTGGCTAAAAATCCGGCTAAGACCAGCATGTTTACAGTAGAAGAACGGGTGGAAATGCTGCGTAAAAGTTTGGATGAATTTCCCAATGTGATTGTTGACTGGTTTGACGGTCTGGTGGTAGATCACGCAAAAGCTCTTGGCGCAGTTGGAATTATAAGGGGGTTAAGGGCTATCAGTGATTTCGAGTATGAATTTCAGATGGCTTTAATGAATCGAAAACTTTCCGCAGGATTAAAAACAATTTTTCTGATGCCTCACGAAAAATACACTTATTTGAATTCAACAATTATCCGGAACCTTGCTCAATTCAAAAGTGATATAAGCGAATTTGTGCCCGAGGCAGTGGCAGAAAAACTAAAGGCTAAATTTCAATCTTAGAAACTTAGCCTTTAGAAGTAAAACTATTTTGAATTAAATCTACATTTCTTTTTCTGCAATCAAACGTCTTGTTTTTATAAATACGCCTGTCATAAACTGTTCTTCGTTAATGTAAACTATACCGTCGTCATCGTGGGGCTCGCCGAAAACTGAGTGAATTGATTTCAATCCGCCAAGATAAGCTCTTGCATCGGAAAGATAAACCAGATCTCCAACTTCCGCCGCCATTGTCTGCATATCCTTTTGGGAGAAATTGATTGTATCGTCTTCACCTTCCTTCATCTTAAATTTAACACTAACTTTTTTACCTTCTTTTTCATTTAACTTCCCGCCTTTAAAGAGTTCCTTTGCTTTGGTAATAGACCAGACCGTTAATCCATCCGTGTTCGTATGCTCGTCATACTTCACATAATAGGTTACGGACAAAGCCACTAAAAATATCATCACAAAAGTCAATAAAACCAGCAGCCATATGCCGAGGATATTATCCTGTCCAATACCCATACTTATACCTGAAACTACAACTAAAAACATTACAACACTGGCAGCGGTAAGACCAGCCATAATATTTTTATGATTAGCCTTTGCTTTTAAGGTTTCGATTGTATTCCGCTGCCATTTGGTAGTGTATGTAATTGTCACCGCTACCAAACCGCAAACAAATAAATTATAAAGCGCTCTGATGTACGAATAAGGGTGCGATTGATTCATTTCGATACCATGATCGAATGGAGCAATTAAAATTCCGGGATATGTAGCGCCGATAATCATTAGAGCTACACCGCCGACAAAAGAAGCAATAACAGCAGCCGGAGTAAACTTCCTCCAGAAAATTCCCAGAAATATTGCAATTACAAGCGGCGGTGTTAATGTGGAATGGAAATAACCGTGCGCTTCGTAAACCGTAGGAAAGTTTTTAAAGGCAAGAACCGATACTACACCGAGCACCGTAATCACTACCGAGGCAACACGTGCTGCAAACAATTCTCTTTTATCGGTAACTTTTTGGGTAACAATCTTCTCTTTTATATATTTTTTCAAAGGACGGTGAACATCATTAATGTAAATGGCGGCAGTAGCATTTATAAGTGTATCCACGGTTGACATAAGCGCCGCGGTAAGTGACGCCATTATAAATCCGAACACACCGGGAAGCGCTACAATGTTTGCGACCACGACAAATATTTGATCGGGAGAAGTGTTGGGAGGAACTAAATCGGGATCAACCAGCGATAATGCTTTGCCAACCCAGCCTGCGTTACCTACTACCACCGCTGAGAGAGGCAGCATAAATAAAATATTGAAGGCTGCCGCTTTACGTCCTTCATCAACACTTTTGGTTGCCATAAACCGCATTATCAATCCCATATTCATAAATAGGAAACCGATTGAGCCGGCAACCCCGTCCTGCCAAAAAATTCCCACAAAATTAAAACTGGAGGGCTTGTTAAAGTCAGCCAGAGGAAGTTTCCACTCAACTGGAAGGATATTCCAGAATGTATCCCAGCCGCCCAGGTAAGACACCCCGAGGAAAAATAAAAGGAACCCTGAAAAGAGAAGAATAAAACCTTGTAGCAGGTCGGTAAATATAACGGCTGTTTGACCGCCGAAGGTAATATAAATTCCTGTAATTACAGCAATTACAATTATGGTTCCCATTAAAGTGATAGAAAAAGTTTGACCTAAAAGGGTAAAGCTTTCAGGCAGCAACGGAAGTGCCGCTTTTCCCAATGTGAGGAAGCCGATTCCAATGTAGCCTATCATGTAAAACATCAATAGTATTGTAGCCAAGAATCTTGCCGACGGGCTGAACCTCTTTTCGAAATATTCGGGTATAGAGCGTATTTTTGTGTAAACAATTATTGGCAGCCATCCGAATAAAAAGAATGGAATAAAAAACCAATCGTTGATGTAGGTCATTGTTGAAGAAAACCCGTGCTCAAAACCCTTAGCGGAATATTTAATAAAACTATGACTGCCTACCCCGGTTGCAACAATTGAAAATGCGATCAGCCACCAGGTAAATCTTCTTCCGCCAAAGAAAAAGTCCTTGGTACTCCTGTTATACCTCCCGAAATAACTTCCGAAAAGCATGATCACAGCAAAGTAAACAACCATTACAAGCCAGTCAGTAGACGTACCGATATTATGAAATTTTTCCATATTCTACCAATATAAAGCTGCTATGATGAAAAATGCGTGAAATATTACAAAGTAAATGAAACCAAATATCAGAACCCTATACCAGTATTTGTGACGTTTTTTCTTAAGGTTTATCGCTCCGCTTTTACGGATAATGATCATCCCGATAAGAAAGAAAATTCCGCCTACTCCGTAGAGATAGATAAATGGCAGCCAGGTGTGTGAGAAAGGAGGCATTGCTTTTCTCTAAGTTTGTTTTATTTGAGGGATAAAGTTAAAGAAGGCTGTCTATACTTGCAAATAAATCGTAAATAATTATGCTAGTTTTGTATGCAAAAAATTAATGTTTTAATAATATTGGCGCCCGAACCTTATTGAATAATTATTTATATTTTTGTGGAATGAAGTTTTCCGGGTTAAATAATATCAAACTCATTCTATTACTTCCACTAATAATCATATCCGGTTTTTTCAATGGATGTAAAGAAGGAAGTTTTTACGACAAGGAACGAATTACAATTCGAGGTTCCGATACTATGGTAAATCTTACTCAGAGATGGGTTGAGATATATTTAAAAGAAAATCCTGATGTTTCAATACAAATTACTGGCGGCGGCTCTGGTACGGGAGTGGCAGCATTGCTAAATGGCACTGCAAATATTGCAACTATTAGCAGAGAATTGAAAGATAGTGAAATTAAAAAAGCGGTTTCTCTAAATGTTAATCCGGTACAATTTAAAGTTGCATTGGATGGAATTGCTGTGATTGTTCATCCATCAAACCAAATAGATACTTTAAGTATTGATCAAATTAAAAATATATTTTCCGGCAAAGTTACCAATTGGAATCAAATTGGCGGAGGCGACAAAAAAATTGTTCTTTACGGACGGGAAAACAGCAGCGGTACATACGAATTATTTAAACAAAACATTTTAGGCAGGGATGAAAATGATCGTCAGATTGATTTTTCTCCATCAACCCAGGTACTGCAAGGGACTGCCGCATTAGGCGAAGCTATCACAAGAGATCCTAAAGGCATTGGATACGGCGGTGTTGGATATTTTGCACACAGAAAGGATCTTAAAGTTCTATACATTCGCAGTAGCAACTCTTTAAAAGCGATCTCCCCGGTAAGCGGCAGCAAAGTCAATTTCGAAGTTATTTGGAACGGGGACTACCCGCTCTCACGTTTTCTGTATTGTTATACAAACGGCGAACCTACGGGAAAAGTTAAAGATTTCTTGAACTTCATCACATCCCCCGATGGACAAAAAGCTGTTGTAAATATGGAATACATTCCACTGCCTTCAGTCAATTAGCTTTAAATATTTAACTATATGGACTCATCCCAAAATCAAAACATATCGCCCTATTCTAAAACTATTCCCCGTAGAAAAACAATTAGCGAAAAAGCTATAAAACTCTTTTTCGGTTTAAACGGATTGGCGGCTTTGGTTTTTATTCTGCTGATATTCTTTTTTTTAATGAAAGAAGGGTACAAAGCATTTGAACACATTAATTTTACAGATTATATATACTATCAAAAAGCAACAGACGGCGGAACTGAAACTGTTTACCAGTGGTACCCTACTTCCGAAGACCCCAAGTATTCACTCATTCCCTTAATTGTTGGAAGTTTGCTTACCGCAATACCGGCTGTGGTTCTTTCTTCTGTACTTGGAATTTCCGTCGGAATTTATTTGGCTGAAATTGCAGGGACAAAAGTACGAGAAATTTTAAAACCTGTTATCGAATTATTTGCAGGTCTTCCAACTGTTGTGGTCGGATTTTTTATGCTTGTGGTCGGCGCCACTTTTTTTCAGGAATTATTTCACCCGCCTAACTTGTTGAATGCTTCTCTTGCATCAATTGGACTCTCGTTTATCATCATCCCCATAATTGCTTCATTAACCGATGACGCAATGCGGGCAGTACCAAATGAAACTAGAATGGCTTCCTATTCCCTTGGCGCAACTAAATGGCAGACTATTACAAGAGTTGTTCTGCCGGGTGCGGTAAGCGGTTTATCGGCAGGTATTATTCTCGGTTTCGGAAGAGCAATCGGAGAAACCATGATTGTTTTAATGGCTTCAGGTAATGCGGCTGATCTTACATTTAATATTTTCAGAAGCGTCAGAACTATGACAGCAACAATTGCCGCCGAAATGGGAGAGGTTTCCCACGAGTCTGACCATTATTTTGCCTTGTTTTTAATTGGAGCTGTACTTTTTCTATTAACATTTATTTTAAATATCATTGCCGATATTATTCTTTCAAAAATGAAAAGGAAGTTCAGCGGCAGTGCGGTTTAATAAACTAAATATTTCAAGCGAGAACAAGTACCTTGGCTATTCGGGAAATAGAAGTACAGCCGGACTAATTGGAATTTTTTCGATAAGAATTATCACCGCGTTTGTATTCCTTATTCTTCTCGTTTTGGTAGGTAAAATTTTTATTGAGGGCATAAACGTTTTGAGCTGGGAGTTTATCACTTCAGACCCGCGTAATAATATGACCGAAGGGGGAATTGCACCGGCTATTTTCGGTACTTTTTCTGTAACCATTTTGATGATACTATTTGCAGTTCCAATTGGAGTTTTCTCTGCAATATATATTAGCGAATACGCTGAAGATAATTTTTTTAAAAGAGTAATTCTTTTATCGGTCAACAATCTTGCGGGCGTTCCTTCAATTGTATTTGGTCTGTTCGGCGTTGGCTTTTTTATCTTATTCATCGGCAGAGGTTTGGACGATCTGCTTAATACCGGACTCCTTTTCGGGCAGCCGGCAATGCTGTGGGCAGCCGCAACATTAGGGATTTTAGTGCTGCCCACAATTATTGTATCTACCACCAGCGCGTTAAATGCAGTACCTCAATCACAAAGAGAAGCCTCTTACGGCTTGGGTGCAACAAAATGGCAGACAATTAAAACAGTTGTGCTTCCGCAGGCAAGGCCTGGAATTTTGACCGGCGTCATTCTGTCGATCAGCAGAGGGGCGGGCGAAACTGCGCCGGTTCTATTTTTAGGTGCTGCCTTTTTTCTTCCGAATCTTCCTTTGGCAGAATTAAATTTCGGGCTCTTTTCTGTTCCAATGATAAATCCGTTCGAGCAATTCATGTTTTTATCTTATCATATATTTATTCTCGCAACTCAATCCGCCAACCCCACTGAAACTTTACCGCTTCAGTACGGAACTACATTGGTTCTTTTATTTTTAACAATTCTTTTAAACATGACTGCAATTATTTATAGATTTAAATTCAGAAAAACGCTTGAAGAAGTCAGAGGAATTCAGCAGTAGATGAAAGAGACTAAAATTAAAATTCAAAAATTGAGTGTCTATTTTGAGTATATCCAGGCCCTTAATGATGTGAGTCTGGATATTTACGCTAATAAAGTGACTTCTTTTATCGGTCCTTCCGGCTGCGGAAAAACTAGCTTTCTCCGAACTCTGAATCGAATGAATGAAATGATGCGGGGCTTTAGACATACCGGCAATGTATTAATTGATGATGTGAATATTTATGAAAAACAAATCGATACAGTAAATCTTAGAAAACTGGTTGGAATGGTTTTTCAGAGTTCAAATTTATTCCCGAAATCCATTTACGAAAATATTGTTTTTGCGGCGCGTCTTCATGGGCTGAAAGATAAAAATGCTCTCGATGAAATTGTTGAACGCACATCGAAACAGGCGGCAATATGGGAAGAAATTAAAGATCGTTTAAATGAAAATGCGCTTAATCTTTCACTTGGGCAGCAGCAGAGATTATGCATTGCACGTTCGCTGGCAGTTGAACCCGATATACTTTTAATGGATGAACCAGCTAGTTCGCTCGATCCCATTTCAACGGCAAAAATTGAGGAACTTATTTTCGAATTGAAACAAAAATATACAATTATTGTTGTAACACATAATATGCAGCAGGCTGCAAGAATTAGTGATTATACTGCATTTTTGTACCTTGGACAGCTGGTCGAATATGACAAAACAACTAAGATGTTTACAAATCCCAAAAACAAACAAACTGAAGATTACATAACCGGAAGATTTGGATAGGAGTAGTTTTAGAAAAAATGGAACGACCTTTTGATATACAGTTGGAAAAACTAAAAGTAAAATTAATAAAGATGTGCAGCTTAGTTGATGAACAAGTTGAGTTCACGATAAGAGCAGTTGAAGAGAACGATATTGAAATTGCTAAGCTTGTAGAAGAGCGAGACGAACGGGTTGATCAATAGGACATCAAAATTG
>JAENZU010000677.1 GCA_016841125.1 Melioribacter sp.
GGCTAAAGGGGATGAAGATAAAATATCTAGTGGTCTCCACACTGCGCATGAAGAAGATCCTACACTTTCGGTTCGGTTTGATCCGGAATTATCGCAGACTATTATTAGCGGTCAGGGTGAGCTGCAGCTTTCACTTGCGGTCAAAATGTTAAAAGACCGTTATGGTGTTGATGTGGACTTAGTTGAACCGCGTATCCCTTACCGGGAAACCATCAAAGGTGTTTGCACGGATGCAGAATTTAAGCACAAAAAGCAGTCCGGCGGCAGAGGTCAGTATGGACACGTTCATCTAAAACTTGAACCTCAACCAAGAGGTGACGGTTTTGAATTTGTAAATGCAATAGTTGGAGGAGTTGTCCCCGGTAGATTTATACCTGCAGTAGAAAAGGGTCTACATGAGATTCTCGAGAAAGGAATACTTACCGGCAGCAAAGTAATTGATGTTAAAGTTACTCTGTTCGACGGTACTTTCCACACAGTTGACTCAGACGAGGTTTCTTTTAAGCTGGCAGCTTCTCAAGCATTTAAGAAAGGATTTTTAGCCGCTAAACCTGTAATATTAGAACCGATTTATGATATTACCGTAAAGGTTCCGGAAGAATTTATGGGGGATGTTATGGGAGATATTTCCAGCCGTCGCGGTAAAATTTCAGGTATGGATTCAGAAGGTCCGTTCCAAATTATTAAAGCCAAAATTCCTCTTTCCGAGCTTTACAAATATTCAACCCAGCTAAGAAGTCTAACTTCGGGCAGAGGGATGCATTTAAGATCTTTTTCTACTTATGAAGAAGTTCCTAAAGACGTAGAGTCTAAGATTATTGACGAATATCAAAAATCTAAAGAAGAAGATTAGAATAAATTTACTCAAAAAAAGGCGGGAGAATTTCTTCCGCCTTTTTTATTTATGAGGTATTTATGGAAAAATTATGGTCACCGTGGAGGTCCCATTACATAGAATCATTTAAAGATAAAACAGGTGACGAGCAGTGTATATTCTGCATTGCTAAAGATCAAAATGTTGAGAGTGATGGAAGTCTAAAAGTACTCGACAGAGATCTTTCAATGATTGTTCTTAACTTATACCCCTACAACAATGGGCATTTGATGGTTGTCCCTAAAAGACACATCTCGGATTTTACCGAATTAAGTAACGCGGAGATGCAGCAGATTCATCATTCAATTAAAATTACGCTTACTGCATTAAGAAATATTATGAAACCTCATGGGTTTAACATTGGTGCAAATTTAGGTAAAGCTGCGGGCGCGGGAATTGATCAGCATCTTCATTTTCATATTGTACCAAGATGGAACGGAGATACTAACTTTATGCCCGTGTTGGGCGATGTAAAAGTTATTTCGCAGGATTTATTAATTACTAAAAAAAGTCTTATTGAAGAATATAAACTATTGTTAAATGAGTAAATAAGATTATTATAAACACTAAATAATTTTTTGCTATTTTGCATTTAAAGCAAAATATTCTAAATTCAAAATTTAAAAAAATAAGACTTATTCTCTGCAGACAATTCTCCCAATTTCTCCTATCTTAATTCTTGTTTTTTTCATTTTATAAATAACTTGGTTTTATAACATATAATTGAATTTTCTGAGGTACGATGAAAGAATATATTGATCTGGTAAAACAGGTTATGACTCAAGGCATACGTAAACCAACCCGCACCGGCGTTGATACAATTTCATATTTCGGCGCATTTTACAAAGTAGATTTGAGCAAAGGATTTCCACTTTTAACCACAAAAAAAATGTACTGGAATTCCTTACTTCACGAAGTGCTCTGGTATCTATCTGGTGAAGATCATATACGT
>JAENZU010000026.1 GCA_016841125.1 Melioribacter sp.
CATAATGACTCTGATTTTCTGGACTATAATTCTATTCTACCCAAAAAGGAAGAGACTGTAAGAAAATATGAAAATGAATTATTCGCCAGCATTAAAAACTCCTCCAAAACCGTTGTCGATTCTTTTGTTGCCAAGCATCAAAATACATTGGCAAACGTTGAAGCGCTTTACAGCGACTCAGCTTTTACTCCCCCTTACCAATTAACGTTCAGTTCAAAAGGTCAGGCTGATCTTGAAAATAAAAAGGAGCAGATCAACGGGTATCTTGAGCAGATGAAGTACAACTACTTTCCGGAAAATGCAATCAAAAAAATATATGCGGCATTTACACGCAATATCAATGATAGAGGTGTTGAAAGGGCAAAAGCAATTGCAGTTCACGGCAAGTATTACAAAGGGAACGATAAACAGGTAAAAAACATAATAGCTGAATGCGACTCTAATATTCCGAAGTGGATTTCGAAAGCTAAAGAGTACCGTAAGATTTTTGTTGTGCCCACAACTAATAACAGGCAGGGTATTAACGAATACAAATTTAAAGTACAGCTTCAAATTCCCAGTGATGCTCAGTTCCCGGTTTATGATTTGAATATTAAACTGCCGCCTGAGGTTGCGAGAAATTCACAGACAGCCAAATGGTTCGACAAAATGATGATAAATAATACAGAAATTAAAAATGAAGGCAGAGTTAAATTCACTTCTCCGTCAGCCGACAATGATTTTGAATTTCAAGTTTCACCGGTACAGATGGATAAAGACGGCAGAAATATTCTCGACGTCACTTTCAGCTATCCGGGATTCAAAGTTTTTGAAGTAAGCGTAATGGCTCAGAAGCCGATAATAAAAAAGAACTAACAAAAATTTAGATTTATACCGAGGCGTGAAATGAGTAAAAGACAAATGATAATTGCAGGAAGCGCATTTGCAGTAGCTGTAATAGCGGTTGTTCTATGGTTTATTTTAAAACCGGGATTGGAAAACAAAATTGTGATTCCTTACATTGCACATCAGAAACCGATGGTCGATCCTCATATTCCGAGTTCAAACTCGCTTGCCGATAAATTAGACGAAGTTCAGTTTGACGGATTGTTTAACGTATCGGCAAATCCAAGCGGAATTATTTATGAAGACGGTTTAGGGACACTTTTAGGTATCGATGATAAAAATGTTGTTAGTATAAAACTTAACACCGATAAAAAATGGCAGAGCAGCTTTACCGCTAAAGTTGAAGATGATGAAGTTACTATTACTGAATCTCAACCGGTATATTTTTCGGCTGAAGATCTAAAGTTCACTCTTGATAGAATCAAAAGTTTGGGCAGTCTTTCGCCGGACTTTGTTCTTGTTTTTCAAGCGGTTGCATCAATGGATTTCGACGGACCGGATCAAAACGGTGTAATTCGTTTTAAATTTAGAGACGATAGAATTTGGACAGAGCCCGACATAAAGGAAGTTCTATCTTTCAAAATTCTTCCAAAGAATTCAGATATGGCTGCGCCAAATTACACAATCGGTACTTCGGCTTATATGAGTCTGCCCCCAAAAGAAGGAGTTTCAAACTATCATAAAGTTCCCGGCGGTGTTGCCTTTATAGATAATGTAATTCTTTCCCCATACATCGATAACAGCACTTATACTACCGAGCTTAGGAATAATAATATAAATGTGCTGCTCGAAGCCCCTTTCGGAAGTTTGTCTCCGGTGTTAAATGACCGAGATGATTTCTTTTACAAATCTAATTTGAGCACAACATTTTTTGCAATTCTGTTTAATACGAAAAAGCTGAACAGTGCACAGCGGAATGAAGTAAAAAAATTAATTGACGGCAAGACTGTACTGGATAGGTTTTTCAAAGTGGGAACAGAGCAGCAGAGAAATACTGTAGACTACCTGGGAAATAAAAATAACTACGATAAATATTTGAACAATAGTATTTTTCCCTCAACATCATATTATATTGAAGAACAGATTGTGATTCCCGGTATGGATAATCCTGCGGTTGATTTATCGATTTTGCCTGATACCGTAAGAATAAAAGCTTGCTCAAATTTTGGATATAGAGAAGAATACTTAGAATTGATTGATATACTTAATGATCCGGCTGTCACAAATAATAGGATTAGGGTTACGGCGGTATCAAATGATGAAATAAAGAATGGTAATTACGACGCTTTGCTTGTTGCGTTTACCGGCTATCGCAGCAACTTTCTTTTCGATTTATATGATATTTTTATGAGACAGCCCGATTTAGAAACTTATAAAATCAATATTACAACCGATCTCGCTTCCGACGGTAAGAGAAAGATCAATCCCCGAACTTGGCAGGGAAATAATAATTTTTTCAGGTTGGATGCAATCAGCCCGCCCGAAAACAAAGATGATATCAATCAGTTGTTAGAATATATTTATGGATTTATGTCAACAAAGGAAATTGGAGATAAGCAAGCCTATGCCGAGAGAATAGACAGATTGGAAAATCAATTGAGTTTGGGCAAATGGCTCTTTTCGCTCCCGTCATTAAATTATTTTTCAACTCAATTCGACAGCAGTTCGATTGACCTTTACGGCGTAGCGTCTCAGCTATCCACAATCGAAAAATGGAAAGAATCCAAAGATTAATTTGAGGAGGCTGCCTGCCTCCTTCTTTTTATGTTCAGGATAAACTTTAACTTGCATACCTCAACACTCGGAAAACTCATTCCAATAATTCTCTTTTTAGTTGGATTAAATCTATCGGCACAACAAAAGGCTGATTATCTGATTGTCGAAGATCCCGCAAAGTTAACTATGTATAACCGGTACCAGCAAAACCTCTCACCGTCGGATGAAAACTCAATCTATCCGTTTGTACCGATGAAAATAAACGAACGCAAAGGAATGCTTCCGGATGATATTAGATCTTACATGAAAGTATCAGTAAATGATATCCCCTTTTACATTATTACGGAAGATGAACTTCCATTCAATATTGAAGAGGCCGGGAAGTATTTTATAGCTGAAGATGCTGCTATTATTAATGACACTGTTCAAGTTATTGCCGGAGGCGGTATTGAGGGAAGTAAAATGATCGGAAATTCTGTAACAATGATTGAAAATGAAACTTTGATAAACCGGAAATTTATGTATGGTGATAAAGTCTATTGCACAGTAATGGGAATTCCCAAAACAGTTTTCACTTTCTCGCTCACTGAGTTGAAAAGTAAAACAGAACCATTCTCAAAAAATCAAACTACGAATTCCGGGAAAAAAATAACAGGCGATATTGTTGAAGCGGTAAAAAAAAGAATAGAAAAATTTAACAATAAGCTTGCGGGGATGTTCGGCTTCTTAAATGCTGAATATAATAAATCAAATAAGCCTCCCGCCTGGAGTGTCGAAGCCGCTGAAGATTCGATAATAATTGTTCCGTCCGATAGTTCCCTGTTAAATAATTTTAATGAAAGCATGCAGTATTTAAAGGATGAATTAACAACATCGCTTATACGCACAAGGCTGCAGTTGTATACCAAAGAGGGGGCGATGATAATTAAATGAAAAAAAAATTAAGTGTTCATTTTTTATCAATCGGTCTTGTGGCGGTTATTTTCGGAGTATTGTTTTTTTTATCACGCGGCTACCGTACCGATTATTCCATTGAACCGGGTAATTTAATTAAACCATTTATTGAATCAGCGCCGGTAAATTTTGATGATCCTGCAGATAGAGCAATCTTCGAAGAGTCGCTGAGATTTTTTAACCCTGATAACCAAAGTAGAAATGATTCAATTGTTGAAGCAATTGAAAACTATAGAGCTAAATTACTTCGGAGTAAAAAACTTAAAGCTGAAGCAGAATCATTCAAACTTGACACTGAAAAATTCTATTCGATCATCTCAATGTATTTTCAATTTATTCTTGTGTTTGCTGTTGTTTTAATTCTTGCCTATTACGGTACGCAAACTCTTGCACTTTTCCGTTTCATAAAAATGAAGCAGAATAAGCAGTCCTATCTTGTTGAAGCTGCATTGCGCTCCCGTGAGTTGATTAAAAGTAAAACTGATTACAGTAGTTACAAAAGCTATTTGCAGATCTTAAAACCAGTCGGAAAGGCTTTACTGAAGGGGTTCGCATACATGATCCTCTTTTCTCCGGCATATGTTATTGCTTATTCGTTCAAAACAAAATTTGATACGGACACGGTTTTGTTCATGATAATTTTGGGAATAATAAGCAACGGTCTATTGATAAATTACGCAAATAAGTTTTACAATTTTCTACTATCGGAAAGCAAGAAAGGATATGTGTTTACCGGCATAGTTAAAAATCTGAATGCTTTATTTGAATATGGAAGCCAATCAGGCATCAAGCCGTCTTCTATTTTTAAGATCAGAAAAAATTTCAGCGGACATATTTTAGATCACATTTTTATTAATGCCGAATACCAATATATACAGACAATCAAGGAACAAGCTTCATTTGTAATTACCGGACTAATTATTATTGAGATGGCGCTGAATTTACAAGGGCATCTCAGTTACGAAATGCTCAAGAATATTTTATTTGAACAATATGATATTGTGCTGCTCATTGTGTTTATGATATTCTTATTGGTAAAAGCTTCCGAAATATTAATAGACTTTATTTTTCACAAAATCTCGATGAGATATGAAAATAAAGTTTAATAAAAAGTTGCCCGAAAAAATCTTCGAAGAAAAGGATCTGCTCTGGACATTAATCTGGCTTACCGGCATGAGCCTTTTATGGTTATGGGATATTCTATTTCTAAATGCACCGGCACTGGATAGATTTGAGACTGCTTTTTTCAACACGTTTATCAGCGGACTGCTCGTTATTCTTTTTTGTGCACTATTAGCTTATTCAATTGGATTTGCGTTTGAGTATCTCAGAAGCCGCGAGAGCAAGGTTTATATTGCATTATCATTTATCACCGATCTCATAAGATCAATTCCGCAGATTATCGGCGTTCTGCTTGGGTATATGATTTTAACTTTGCTGATCAACAACGATGTGGTTTCAGGAAAAGCATTTCAGCTGATATTCATTTCTTTCTGCATCAGCCTCTTTGTTTTTCTAGAAGTATCGGACTTAATTAGAGAAAGAATTCAGTACTTCAAAAAATCGGATTTTTATTCTGCCATGCTTTGCTGCGGGATTAAAGAAAGCAGAATAATTAATCGAGAGATACTTTTAAAAAACAGTCTTCCTCACATACTTCACAAATTGATATCGGTATTCGGGATAACAATATTTTTATTGTGCAGCGTGGATTTTATTATCTCTGTCGGATTATCAACAAATGTCAGCTTGAGCAACTTCCCGCCGACACTTGGGAGTCTTTTAGCTAAGCTGGATAGTAAGCAGGATATACTCGCCATCGGCACAGTGCTTACGGACCTATCATATTTCCCAAAACTATTCTTTGAACATTTACAGGGTGTTTCGGTAGCATTTTCGATAGTGTTCTCACTGCTCTGTGTTTACAAAATATCGAACGGTTTTATTAAAAGGCTTGATTAGCAAAGTGAATCTGAAACATTCAATATTGATCAGGAAAGAGAATAACCCGCTGGTGGAGATCGAAGATTTCAGTTGTCCGAAAAATAAAATAACCTTTTTATTCGGCGAATCGGGTATCGGGAAAACCCTTATTACAAAGGCTCTTTATGGATTGATCGACCCGCTTGAGCTTGATGTCACTATCGATAATCAATCTTATGATGAATATCTAAAATCTGAGAGGGTTAATGAAATACAAAAAAACAGCTTCTTTGTTTTCCAGGAACCTTCTTCACATCTCAATCCGTTAATAAAATTAATTGATCAGTTGAACGAAGGTTCATTGAATGGAGAATTAGAGGAAGAGAAAATTCTTGAATCATTATGGAATGGTGTAGATAAAAAAATCATTTCTCAGATAATGCAGGTTTATCCAAAGCCTTACCGACCAAGCGGTGGAGAGAAGCAGAGAGTGTTGGCTGCAATGGCCTTCAAGAAAATTGAAAAATATATTGCGGAAGATAATCAGGCAAATACACTCTTTGTTTTTGATGAACCTACCGGGAATTTAGACAACCGATTCAGAAATATTTTTTTGGATATGTTATTCAGCAGATTTCAGCGTAAACAATTTACTGCAATTTTCATCACTCATGATTACTCAATTATAAGTGAGATATATCAGTCACATCCGGAGTTAGTTGAGAGTGTTGAGTTTAAGGAGTTATCTAAAAATAAAAATGGTTTGCATCTCTCAAAATTTGAATCCGACAAATACCTGCACTGGATTGATTCTCTTAAAAAATCGACGAGCATCAATTCTGAGTTTGATGAAAAGATATTTTCTGTAAATAGCGGAATAGTTGTTTTTGGAAGAAAGCTCTCCTTTAAAAAAGAGAATCAAACAAAGGAGGAATTAGTAATTGGCAAGGGCGATGTTGTTTATTTGAAAGCAGGGAGCGGTGTTGGAAAAACTACAATCGCAAAGATAATTATGGGTTTGCAGAACTCTGAAAATTTCAGTGCGGAAATCGGAGGATTAAAGTTCGATTCTAACTCAACAAGAAAATTTTGGAGGGATGAAATATGGGGCAAGAAAATCACAATGGCATTTCAGCATGCCGACGAAGCATTGAATTTGAAATCAAAAGTCAGAGACATATTTAAAGGCTTACCGATTAACTCGGCTGACGATGATGACTTACTCAAAGCTAAACTAAAAGAATTGTTTAATTTTGATGCAGACAAAACGTTTCTCAACAAATCCATATCGCAATTGAGCGGCGGGCAAAAACAAAAATTGAATTTGCTGCGCTGCCTAGTTTTAAATACCGATCTTTTAATTCTTGACGAACCGGTAAGCGGGATGGATTTTGAAAGTATCCAGGCGGTAATTACAATGATCGAAAAGAAAAGCAGAGAGGGGAAGGGGATTCTTTTAATTTCACACAATGAAGAAATTTTTGATTCACTAATTCCGGCAGATAGAATTTACACTTTAACCTCGGAATAAGTTTGGCTGGTATATATTGGATTGTTTTATTTAAATATAAATGTAGCGGTCGAAAACCTGCCAGCAGGCATGTTTTCGACTTTCACGTTTAGGATTGCGGAATTTAGCTGCGGCAACCATTCAATACTTCAAGCATGAAACTTCTACGAAGTTTTTCATTTCTTTGATTACATTTTCTACAATAATGGAACTCCTAGCGAGTTCAAAAGATTGAAGTCTTTCAACCCCATCGGGGCTGCATTATTGTAGGGATCGATGTTCGAAAAATTTCTTAAAGCTCTTTAAGCTCCGTAGGTGCTTCATTATTGATTGTCATTCTCGCATATATTAAGCGAGAATTTCCCAAAATAAAATTAGATTCCGGATCAAGCCCCGAATGACAGTTCGCTAAATTTTGCTGATATGAGCTGAAAACAAAAATTCCCACAATCTTGATTCCATTTATGATTCTTGAGATTGCGGGAATTTGGACTGAAATAAATGAAAATTTTGTAGGGGCCGAATATTTTTGACCCCTAAGTTTAGGATTACGGAATTTAGCTGCGGCAACCATTCAATACTTCAAGCATGAAACTTCTACGAAGTTTTTCATTTCTTTGATTACATTTTCTACAATAATGGAACTCCTAGCGAGTTCAAAAGATTGAAGTCTTTCAACCCCATCGGGGCTGCATTATTGTAGGGATCGATGTTCGAAAAATTTCTTAAAGCTCTTTAAGCTCCGTAGGTGCTTCATTATTGATTGTCATTCTCGCATATATTAAGCGAGAATTTCCCAAAATAAAATTAGATTCCGGATCAAGCCCCGAATGACAGTTCGCTAAATTTTGCTGATATGAGCTGAAAACAAAAATTCCCACAATCTTGATTCCATTTATGATTCTTGAGATTGCGGGAATTTGTTTTTTGCCCAATGATGGTTTCGTAGGGGTCGAACATTTTCGACCCTTACTTCTAAATTTCTTTAACAAATTTATTCGGGTATTCTTTGCTTCTGTTAAATCCAAATTTCTCTAAATACTTTTGATGCGCGTCACTGCTGCTGAAAGCAATAAGTTTATGAAATCCTTTATTGATAAAGTCTTCACTTTTAAGTGATGAAAATAAGTAGTGAGCGTTTTTAAGATCCCGGTATTCGGGAATTACGTAATCCAGTTCAATTTCGATTTCTCCTTCAGGCTTTTCCGTATACATAAATAATCCAACGGGCATCATGTTCCTTAGAATAAAATATGATTTAGCATCAAGGTGATCATCTAATTTGAAACGCGGAAAAAATTTTAATAAATCTTTCTCATAGTAACTTACAAACTTATGAATGTATTTATTAGTCTTGGTATTTACCTCGAGATTTGTGAAATAGTCTTTCTGTCTGGAAATTCTAGTTAAGTAAAAAATATCAACAACTACAATAAAACTGTTAAGAGCAAAAACCGGGTACGCGTTTACCAGCAGACCGTATATCGCAAAAGTGCCCGCGCCGAATAGGTTAACCCAGCGTAATCTCCAAATGTTGTTCATCATCAGCGATACTGCTATTACTACCGAACCGGCATATCCGATGATTTGAATAGTATCCATTACATTCTATCTTGGTTAATTAAAGATTGGCAAAACTGTTTAAAAGAAATCGGAAAGTCAAATTGGCGGGAATAAAAAAGCCGGATTCCTCCGGCTAAGTCCAAGTTACTTCAATACTTAATTTGAGATGACATGAAAATTTTTGTCGCCGGTTAATTCTTCCTTCGATAATTTTTCATACATTTTTTTGTAACGTCCGTGCGTTTCAGAGGTCATCTCTTTTCCGTTGAGCATCATTTTATTTTCATTAATTAAAAGCTCAGTATGGTTTGGGTCTGTAATTAAACCGTCTTCTTCAAGCTTTTGCAAAAGTATTTTAAATACTTTTTCTTCCTGCTTCATGTTATGTTTTTCATGCCCAACTCTTTCATTTATTTTTTCAAGATCTTTCTTTTGTTCAATAATCTGTTTTTGCTGTTTATTGAGCTCAATTAATTTCTCTTCAAGTTCCTTCTTACTCACTTTTATCTGATTTTCGTTTTCTTTCAGCTGCTGTTTATTCATTTGCTCTATTTCTTGCTTTAACGCTTCTGATTTTTGACGAAGTTCTTCAGATACAATCTGTAACTTTTTTGACTGCTCTTTTAGTTTTTTACTTTCCAATCTTACTTTTTCTTCCTGCTCTCTCATGTAACGGTTAACTTTTTTTATCAGGTCGGAGTAGTCGTCATAATTTTCCTTTGAGATTACTTTCCCATCCAGTTCTAATAGGTTCAAATTATCGTTTTCATCATATCCAATCAAAATGCTTTTATACCCTTCCCAATCGGAAAGCCTAATTTTTCGATCTCCCTTTAGTGGTTCTGCCGGCAGTTCAGGAGCCGGAGGAATTTCAGCAATCTCAAGTTCAGGAGGCGCTTCCGGTGATGGAGGAAGTTCTACAATTTCGGGCTCGGTCGGAGGCGGCACTTCAATCGGTTCATCAAATTCATAGTCTTTTGAAGAATCGGAAAGTGATGCGATTTTTGGTTCGACAAGTGTAGATTTGACTTTTACAGAATCCTGCGTTATCGCCGAACCGTTATTGTTATGTGAAAAAATGTTGATTGATCCCACGGACGCAACTGCCAATCCTGCGAAAAGGATCATTATAATAATTGATTTAAACATAGGATTCCCCCCTATTCTATTGGTAAATACAATTCTTTCTATTCTTTTTATTAATTGATTTTTGTTATTAACTGCGGCAAGTATTAAGCTGTAGTTGGAAAAAGAATTCCTTTCCAATTCCGACAACGCCTTTACATAACTAAGTTTGTCGCCTGTGATATCCACAACAATATCGTCACAGCAATTTTCCCGCTCTTTACGGATTGAACCGCTGATAAACCAAACTGCCGGATTAAAGAAGAAAATTATTTCCATCACCGATTGGATCAGATTAACCAAATAGTCCTTTCTTTTTATATGTGCTAACTCATGGAGCAGTATTGCTTCGGTCTGATCTCCTGGGAATGAGTTGAGCATCCCAAGCGGAAAAAGAATGGCTGGTTTTAATACCCCGATTGCTATCGGCACTGAGATTTTAGCGGATACTAATACACTGACTGAATTCAGTTTTAATTTTCGAATATACTTTTCAACATTACCGATCATCCATTTGTCAGTAATTGTTGTGCCGGATCTTCTGATTGCTGAAATCTGGGACATGCCATATGTAAATCTTATCGTTAAAAACAATATTCCCGCAAACCACAGCAAGACGATAATGTGCATGTTGGATTGGAAGTAAGTTAAAATTTCACTGACGGATGTCCCCCAAAATTGAAAAGCTAAAATATTGAAAGAACCTTCTGAGTTTTTAATTAAAATCTGTACAGGAGCAATGGCGGACTCAATTGAGTTCGAAGCTGTTACTATTGCAGAATATGAATTTGTGAAAGTGTTTACAACTGCCGCAAATAAAACCGCTAAAGCCGATGTAGATAAAAGATACCTGATTCGTGAAGATTGATTTGTAAGAGAGATCAGCAACACTTTTAAAATGATTGCTATTAGAATTCCCTGCCACAATGAATGAAGTAAAGTCCAACCAAAAGTTTCTATTATTTGGGGTGAAATTAGTGAGTTGAGTAAACTCATTTTTTCTTTCCTTCAATTTTGTCTATTAATGACCTGATTTCGTCAAGCTCCTCTTTAGACGCTTTATGATTCCCTAATGCCTGCATTACTAACTTTGAAGCAGAGCCGCCAAAGGCGGAATTTACAAGCTGATTAAGCATGCTTTTCTGTGTGTCGCTTTGCTTAATTAAGGGTTTGTATATATGACCTCTGCCCTGTGATTTCCTTGTTAGTAAACCTTTATCTAACATTATCTGCATTATTTTCAAAGTTGTGGTGTATCCAACTTCTTTTACTTCATTTTGAATCGTATTTATTTCTTTTACAGTTGATGGACCTTTATCCCATAGAATTTTTAAGATATCCATTTCGGCTTCGGTCGGTTTTATTTTTTCCTTCATTGCAAATTCCGTTTTTAATTACGACAATCTTCGTAGATAAATATATACGAAGACTTTCGTAATGTCAAGAGGTTATTATGAAAATATTCGTAGAGAAAAAATTTTACCCTTAAAGGTTTTAATTGTGAAATGACTTTAAAAATGTGTCTTGGGTTGAGGACAAAAATTCCCGCAATCTTAGTTTCATTTCTAATTCTTAAGATTGCGGAATTTGTTTGCAGCACAATAAAAATTTCGTAAGGGTCGAATATTTTCGACCCCTACATGTAAAATTTAATTAAGATTGAAGGAGTTCGGATTTCAATTTGTGCAGGTCTTTTTTGCTTTTATTAATCCAAAATCTTGAATTGCTAAAAATTGGTTGGTTGCTGATTAAAATTCAAAAAGAGATTTTTAAAATTCCTAAGATCTGCTTTCTTCTAAGATATCCAATATTTCTTTTTTTGATATTTTAACATTGACTCCCTTTACATCAAGCGGAGATGAATTTTCCTTCAGTGCTCTAACCTCAAATGTTGAACCGTCCCTTCGTTTAATTAATACTTTCCCTTCCTTTTTGGCTTTATCCAAAATGGCGGATAGTTTTTGGCGAGCTTCGCTGTATGTATATAAATTCATCTAAACCTCAAATCCATTGAAATTTTTATTTGAGCTTTTTCAAAAGATGAACCAACAGTTCATCAATTTTAATTCTTTCCTGTTCCATCGAATCTCTTTCTCGCACGGTTACGGTATTATCTTCGAGAGATTGGGTATCTACTGTGATGCAGAAAGGAGTGCCGGCCTCATCCTGTCGGCGGTATCGTCTGCCTACGGCTCCTTTGCTGTCATAAAAAACTCTCATGTGCGGACGAAGATCAGCCTCAATTTTACGAGCAATTTCCGGCATACCGTCTTTGTTAACTAACGGAAAAATGGCGGCTTTAATAGGTGCCAATCTAGGATGAAAATGCATTACTACCCGAGTTTCTCCCTTTACCTCTTCTTCATCATAAGCATCAACCAAAAATGCCATGAAAGAACGGCTGGCTCCCGCGGAAGTTTCAATAATATAAGGAACAAATTTTTCTTTAGACTCATCATCGAAATATTGCTGCGATTTACCTGAATACTGCTGATGTCTTCCTAAATCAAAATCGGTGCGGTTGTGGATTCCTTCAATTTCGCCCCATCCAAATGGAAATTCATATTCAACATCGGTTGCGTCTTTTGCGTAGTGAGCAAGTTTATCTTCGGGATGATCGTGAAATCGCAACTTCTCAGCTTTCATTCCCAAAGATTTGTACCATTCCATTCTCTTTTCTTTCCAATAGTCGTAATGCTTTTTATCTTCTTCAGGTTTTACAAAATACTGCATTTCCATTTGCTCAAATTCACGTGTTCTGAAAAGGAAATTTTTTGTGTTAATTTCATTACGGAAAGCTTTACCAATTTGAGCAATACCAAATGGTAATTTCTGACGGCTAGCACCTTGAACATTTAAAAAGTTTACAAAAATTCCCTGTGCGGTTTCAGGACGTAGATATACCGCATTGTCGCTGCTTTCAACCGGACCAACAAAAGTTTTGAACATCAAATTAAAACTTCTCGGTTCGGTGAACCCTCCTTTGTTACCGCAGGTGGGACAATTGATCTCTTCCAAAAGATCAAATGCAATTGTTTTGTTTTCCAAAACAGATTCGAATCTATCATCCAGATCTTCGTAAATCTCATACACACTTTTCATTGCATTTAATTTTTCACCGCCGGCAGAATTTATCTTCTCCTCGAATGCCTGCATTGCTTTGTTCTTTTTCTTATCGGCCATTGCGTCACCAAGAGTGTCAACTCTAAATCGTGATTTACACTGTTTACAGTCTATCATCGGATCTGTAAAATTTTCGACATGCCCTGAAGCCTCCCAAACTCGCGGGTGCATCAATATCGAAGCATCTAGTCCTTCAACGTCTTCGCGGTAAGTCATCGATTTCCACCATTCTTCTTTTATATTGCGCAGCAGCTCAACACCTAGCGGACCGTAATCCCAGCATCCATTTAATCCGCCGTAAATTTCACTTGATTGAAATACGAATCCTTTTCTTTTAGCAAGCGATACAACTTTTTCTAGTACGTCATTCTTCTTCTGCACTTTAAAATCACCTTTCTCTGTTCAATAAAACTGCAAATATAATGTTTTTATCTTAAATAATAATTGGAAAATCAATTTGGTAAACAATTCATTAGAATTTGGATTATAAAAATTGATTCAATTTTAAAAATCATTAATTAAAATCAATCTTTACGTTTATCCCGCGTTTTCTAATTTCATCAAGAATTACTTTGCCCGGAACCGCATTTTCAACCGAGAGCGCACCTTTTTCTAATTTACCCTGCGCTGCTAAAATTGCAATTGCCGATGCATGCCAGCCGGTTAATTTTTGCATAGCGGTCAATTGTAAATTTTCATCATAATAGTCGATTAATTCAAGATCAGCACTCGCAGCTTTTCCATCTTTTTTTCCGTTAACAAAAATTTTAATGATACCTAAATCTTTCGAGCTGCCGCCGCTTATTTTGGGTTCGAGTAATGTGTGGTAAAAGTCGCGGGGGACAATCTCTTTGCCATCCACGTTAATTGGCTCCAAGTCAAACAGACCTAATTGTGAAAAGGCTTTAAATTTTTCCCAATGACCGGGATAACGAAGAGTTTTATTCTCAAGAGTTTTTACTTTGCCTTGCAGTGTCCATGGTAAAGTTGATAGCCCGCCCGATGTGACCGCAGCTTCCAATTTACCAAGCGGTTCGGGGAATTCAACTAACTCATATCCTTCGAAACAAGGAACTTCAGTCACTTTCCCTTTTCTCAAAAAATAAGCGCTGCCGTAATATTCATTTGTTAAACCGTTTATGTGAAAACTTAAATTGTAATTCCAAGGAGGAACGGGATTCTGCATTAACCCGGCACCGTATGACTTAACTTCTTCAATTTCATCAAATAAAGAAATCAGGTGCATTATGAATGATATGTTCATTCCCGGATCCATACCGCAGTCGGGTACAATTGTAATCCCTTTTTTCTTTGCTTCTTTATCAAGCTCAAGCTGACTGCGTACAACATCGGTGTTGCCCCCCATATCGGTCATATTTGCCGAAGCTTGAATTGCCAATCCGGTCAATCCCAAATTATAATAGTAAGGAACAGCGCTAACAATTGAATCAACATCATATAAAACTTTAAGCAGCTCGCCTTCATGCTGAACATCAAGGTATACGGCTTCGCAAAGAGATTTGCCTGTAATATTATTTACATGATCCGCCGACTTTTTTGCTGCTTCCAAATTACTGTCAATTAGAAGAACCTTTTCGGCATCTCCGAATTTCACAAAATCATAAGCGGATGCTGTGCCTTGTCTGCCTGCACCGATTACTGCATATTTGAATCCCAAGTTTTCCTCCAATCTGGTTTTTTACTGGTTGCAATTGCTGTGATATTCAAATCAGTATTTAAAATTTCGATCTTATCAAATGAGTTCTCAAGTAATTTAATGGCTTTATCCATCTTCATCAAACCTTCCTGATGATTTGATCCTTTGGTAGCTAGATGTACTTTATCCAATATATCAAATCCTAATTCATTAAAATCGGATAAAACTAATTTTCCTGAAGGCTCCATTATTCGGATCAAATTAAAAATTGAGAGTTCCGGTTTTTCCAAATGATGAAGGGTATTGACACACATAAGATTTGAAATAGTATCATTTTCAAACGGGAGATCTTCTGTATTTAAATGTATGAATTTTACGAAGTGTTCAAATTCGGGAGTAATGCGCTCCAAAGCTTTCTCCCGCTGTTCATCAGTAATA
>JAENZU010000027.1 GCA_016841125.1 Melioribacter sp.
GGATCAGAAGACAACCCGGCAAACCTGCTTTACATTGCTGTACTTGCCGCAGGTTTACTTGGAGCAGGAGTCTCGCGCCTTCAGCCGATTGGAATGGCACGTACAATGTTTGCTGCAGCTATCGCTCAAATTCTGGTTCCGGTTATTGTGCTTATTTTCTGGAAATCCGCATTAGTAGAAAGTGGCGGCTTAGCAGGTCTCTTCGTTCCGAACGCGTTTTTCGCTTTACTGTTTATAATATCTGCATTACTGTTTCGTAATGTTGCCTGGAGACAAAAGGCATTATAACGAGAAAATCAATGTGACAATCTTTTGTTGTTTGGAGGTTGCCTTATGGACACAATAATAATTCTAAAATATTTAATGGAAATGTATGGAATTATTTTTTGAAGTTAAGCTAAATGACAAATAAAAATACAACAGAAAGCAAATATAATTAAGCAGTATGTCTGACTTCCAAATTCTAAAATTGATAAGTAAAACTTATGCCGTTAATAGTTGGAGAAATGCTGAATTTATTTTCCGATCCTCTATTATTTTCCTCATTTACTACAAGCAGTCCTCCGCTAATTCCTATTAATGAACCCACCACAACATCTGAAACCCAATGCTGATTATTTATTACTCGTGCATAAGCAGTGAGCGATGCTGCACCATAGAAGAAAACCCTCGACCAAATTGTGTCAAAATATTCTGCAAGCACAGATGAAAAAGCAAAAGCTACCGTGGTGTGACCGGAGGGAAAAGACTGTATTTCATTGTCAACAGATATTCCTGTAAACGCCCAAGGACCTTCACCGGAATATGGTCTGTGTCTTCCAAAAACCGTTCTAAGAAGCATAACCGTTATCCCGGAATAAGATAAACTTTGAAACAACATTCGTCCAACTTTCCGTACTTCATCTTCACCAGAAAACAAGCCGACAGTGTAAGTTGAAAGCGCGGCAATGTTGGCATATTGCACAACACCATAATAAGTTGGACCATCCCAAAAATCACCATTTAGGGATTTTATTGTTTGGCGTCCAATTGCATCTTTCAAAGTTTGATCAGTATGCATCAATCCATACGTTCCCCCAGCTATAGTGCCGGCGTATAACCATTCTTTTCCGGTCATTCGAATTGGATAAGTGAAATATTGACCTGCATCCTCAAGAAAAATTAATCCGTCATCCAGCAATTTTTGAGGGATTGTTTTATCTGATTGTGCAAAAACTATTGCGGAAAAAAAATAAAAAAGAAGCAAAAAAATTTTCATTTGAATAAAATATAGTTAGTTGGGGACAATTAATATGATTTACTTTAATTGCATTAGAAAGATACAATTTTAGGTTTCAGTTAACAAGAATCTATATTCGATAATTACTAAGCTGGGTGATGTAGAAGACTCCAAAGTTAAAAAGATATGATGACTTGTTTGTGATTGCCAAATAAATTAACTTTAAGTAGTGGAGAGAAGAAACCACTTTAAAAACGGGGCGAAATATAAATGCCAAATCCAAAATAAAAATAAGGAGATAAATAAATGGTTACAGTAATTATCCAACATGAAGTTAAAGACTTTGCTGAATGGAAAAAAATATTTGATGCTGATGAACCCAATCGTTCAAAAGCAGGAGTTAAATTAATTGGACTTTATAAATCGGTCAAAAATCCAAATGATGTAACAATGATTTTTGAGGCTCCAAGTGCGGAACTATATGAAAAAATGATGAGTGACCCCGCAAGGCAGGAAGATATAAAGAAAGCCGGTGTTATCAGTATGCCAACAGCGACAATTCTAAACAAGGTTTAGAAATCTCTCAACTTCCGCTCTAAAATCTATTTGGAATGTATTTAAATATTTTTTCAAATAGCTAAGTTTTCGCTTTAATCATGCTTGCGGCTGGAGTGAGAATATTGTTAGCTTTACACACTCTTAACAATATTTTTAATTACAACAAACAATTCATTACTGGGCGGGTAGTTCGCACGGGGTTATGCGTGTTAGAGACCCTGTATCAAAACTGCAAGAAAGTCACTTGCATTTTGGAGGTAATCTATTTTTTTGTTCAACAAATTTTCGATATCAGAGATCGCTATTTTATGAACACCTCATTAAATAAATAGAAAAGTATTCCGCGAGCACATAACCCTATCATTACCGGGGCATATCCATTTCTAAATTTTCATTATATTATTGAGATATTTAAATCAATTCCATAAATTGTAATCCGATATCATTGTCGAAGTTGTGAACAGCAAACAAATGAAATGTATTCAGAAATAAAACAAGGGAGCAAAAAATGAGAACCGGATTTTATTTTCTAACATTTGTTTCACTAATTTTTATTTGTAATTCATCTGCACAAATTGTCGGGCGTTTGGTTGATGAAAATGGTGACGGTTTATACGAAGTAACCGTTGATGCCCATCTCGGTAATGACATGTATTCTTCAACGACAGACACCGACGGGAATTTCACAATTTTAACAATGGTTTCGGTTGAAGATGAGATTCTGCCCGAAGGTTACCTTGTATCCGATAATTACCCCAATCCTTTCAATCCTAAAACAAGAATCAATATCGCATTACCACAGAAGAGCCAAGTTGACGTTCATATTTATAATTTATTGGGTCAACAAGTAAGGGAAACAATAAGTGAGGTTTTTGATGCCGGCATCAATTCTCTGGATTTGGAGCTTAATGGTTTAGCAAACGGAATTTATCTTGCAAGAATTTCAATTGCTCAGAAATATTCTGTGACCAAAAAGCTAATGCTGATCTACGGTTCACAACATTTGAGTACATTGGGTGGTTCAGATTTTAGTTTAGGAAAATCCAATTCTCTAATTCAAAGTATAACCGAAATACAGATAGATAGCTTAGTTGCTTATAACTCCATAATTGGCAGAAAAGTTTTTACACAACTACCTACCTATAGTGGTCAAACACTTGATTTGGGAAATTTTGAATTTGCTAGATACTGTGTTGGAGTAGCAACAGTAACATATGAAGGGAAAGTTTATAATACTGTTCTTATTGGCAACCATTGCTGGTTAAAAGAAAACCTTGATGTAGGGACGATGATACAAAGCACAGCCAGTGGTTTTCAGCAAACAGATAACGGGACAATTGAAAAATATTGCTATGACAATGATCCAGCTAATTGCGAAACATACGGTGGACTTTATGAGTGGCCGGAAGCTATGCAGTACACAACTACACAAGGTACACAAGGTATTTGTCCGAATGACTGGCATATACCTACTCTTGGAGAATTAGAAGAATTAGAAACAATAGTTGACGATAATGCCAATGCATTAATAGCTGGCACCGGACTCGGAATAAACACAAGCGGTTTTTCCGCGTTGCTGGCGGGGTGGCGCGTGGGCAATGGTTCCTTCCACGATTTAGGTTCCTTCACTTACTTTAGGAGTTCTACGAACGCTTTTGCCATGAGACTGCTCAATCATGGAAGTATTTTCTTGTACGGTTACGATAAGGATTATGGTTATAGCGTGCGCTGCGTTAAAGTTCTAGTAACGACGAACAATCCACCAAACATTCCATCTAATTCTTTCCCCCCAGATAATGATGTTGGTGTCAGTACAACTGCTCGGTTAATCTGGAGGTGTAGTGATCCGGATGGTGATCCGCTTACTTATGATGTTTACTTTGGAACATCATCAAATCCGCCTTTATATCAAAGCGGCATAAGCTCAACTTATGTAAATCCGGGTTCGTTGAATGAGAACACGACTTACTACTGGAAAATAGTAGCAAAAGATAACAATGGTGGAACTACTGAAGGAAGTGTTTGGAGTTTTGAAACCGGAAATGGTGGCGGAAGTGAATGTGGTAATCCAATTACCTATGCTGGCAAAACATACAACACAGTGCAGATCGGCAATCAATGCTGGCTAAAGGAAAACCTAAACTATGCAGTTAATAATAGTTGGTGCTATGCTCATAACACTTCCAATTGTGAAACATATGGTCGCTTATATCCTTGGCAAGTAGCAATGAATGGCTCAACTTCACCGGGTGCACAAGGAATATGTCCTAATGGTTGGCATATACCTACTTTATCTGATTTTGAAGAGTTAAAAACAACGGTTAATTCTGACGGGAACGCATTGAAAGCTATTGGACAAGGTTCTGGCAGTGGAGCCGGAACAAACACAAGCGGTTTTTCCGCGTTGCTGGCGGGGCGCGGCAGCAGTAATTCCTTCCAAGATTTAGGTCGTTGGACTTTCTTTTGGAGTTCTACGGAGTTCAGTAATGATTTTGCTAACAGCATGACCCTTTACGATAACAGTAGCTATATTATCTTGACCGATTTCAATAAGGGGAATGGTTTTAGCGTGCGCTGCGTTAAGGATTAGATTTACCCGCCGCTTTTTATGGTGGGCAATTTTTCAATTTTACTTACCCCGCGTAAGCGTGGTCCATTAAATGTATTTGAGGTTAACATTTGAAAATTAAGATTGGGTTAGAAGAATCAAAAAATCTTGACAAATTAGGTTCCATACAATACCCCCGGCTAATCCAATCGGGTACCGCTCACAAACATGGTACTATCTGGTAGCGAAAACGGGATTGTATTTTTTTTATGTAAAATGCGGCATTATTAATCTTCGCTTATATTAGGCTCAACTCTCGGTCAGGTTTCGCTCCGCAACCAGTTTGAATACAATTTGATTCCGTTCATCAATCGATCTAATTATGACAAAAGATGAGGATGAAAATGCGGGCAGAGCTCACTTCAAGTCGGGGTAAACTCCATTGAACCGGGATTCAGTTCCTGTATTTTATTCATCACTTTCTGTAACTATAAAACACTATTAAGAACGAATTTTCTGATCTATTTTAGAACCATGAATTTCTTAATAAATGATCCTGCACCAACGTAATGCATAAAATAGACACCGGAAGTAAGTTTCTCTGTATTGAATTGAACAGTATGTTCGCCGGGCATCTCTAAACCACAATCGATATGGTCTATTTTCTGTCCCAGCACATTGTATAAACTCACACTTACGTTAGTTGGATTATTTATTACGTATTTCAATATTGCCGAATGCGGTGCAGGATTTGGATAAATACTTAAAATATTCTCGATCACAGATTTTTCATCTTCAAAATTAAATGTATCCAATATTTGAACATTCGCATATATTTCATATCCAACATCGCGTATTTTCGAACTTTCATAACTGAAGAGTAAACGATCATTGAAAATATCAATACTAAAATTGTTTTGTAAACCAATTACTGTTCGATTATTGGAATTAAAATAGTGAAGCTTTACAGGTACGATGCTTAGCTTTGCATCATCGATAAAAGCTGATTTTACATCGTATCCATCGGACCATGCTACTATTGCTTTTCTATTACTGAATCTGACAATCTGAGGGATGGATTCATAACTAGTACAAATATATGCCCTAGTTGCGGATGATTGATTATTAAAATAGTATCTCTTTATTTTCATTGAATACTGCCACCTATCCCTATCATATTCCTTCCAAACAAATATAAGATTATTACTTTCATCAATAACGCATTCAACGTTATAAATATCTTGATTATCATTAGTAGTACAAACGGTTGTTAATGGTTGTATAAAATTACCCGATATGTCTTTAATTGATGCATATAAATAATTTCCGGCAGTATGTGATTGAGAATCATAATCCGACCAGACAACGAGTGTATTAAAATGCTTATTCATATCTGTTGCATATACTCTTCTGTCGTTGCTAATCTCAAAAAATTTATTGGTTTCGCTTAATGGTTTTAGGTCGGAATTAAACAAACGATAGTAAACGTCTGATGAATAGGGATAATTGAAAGCAAGAAGAATTTCGTCTTTATCATTTATTTCAATACTAGTTTGATGAGTTATATAAGAATAATCAATAACCATTCGATTTGAACCAATAAAAGTACCGTCAGGGGCAATTTTCTGCGCATATATTTTTTTGTTCGAATAATCACCACTGGAAAATACCGCGATAAATTCTCCATTACTTGTTACCGCAATTTTAGGATCGGAACTAAAATTATTTCCTTCAATATTATTGATCTTAAAATTTCCCGATACTGGCATTTCATTAACATCCAAAATTTGTCCATACAGATCGTTGTACCCGTTCCGCTCATCTTCCCAAATAATCAATGCATTTCCGTACTGGTTATATTTTACCAGTGGCTTAGTTTGCCGGGCACTGCATGAGTCGTCTGCAGCTTTAATAATTGTGCCCGTCCAATCAAACTGTAAATCATAAGATGTTAAAATTATATCCGTTTGAGATCTATCGTAATAGCTCCCGGTAACAAATATTTTATTTGAATTTAGGATTGCTAATTTTGGACGGCTTAAATAATATCCGCTCAGCACAGTTCCAATATCTTTTTTGGATGTGATAAAAGTACCCTCTTTGCTGACTATACTTCCCAAAAGCCCTGGGCCTTCCACAACTAAATAAAATTTATTATTATCCGATGAGAGCCCAACCGACCCGTATCCACTGCCGAGATCGAACTGGTCTGTCACTAAACCGCTGTCTGCACTGAATATTCTTCCTTTGAAACTTCCTTTTTCTGAATCCCACGCAATAAAAAAATGTCCGTCACTTGTACTGGTAATTGTTGGAAAATAATATCTATTCGAATCAGTAGGATCGCTCACCGAAATCGGGTTATCAAATAAATTACCGGATTGATCAACTGACTGCAAAACTATTCGAGATAAACCATCTATGTGTGTACTCCACACAATAAAGCATCGGCCAAGCGAGTCCGATGCAATTCTTCTTTGAAATCCCGCGCTAAATGCGTGATGAGTTTCTGAACCGTAAAGCAGCCATTGATCCGTGATTGGATTTCCCGAACTATCGAAAATTCTGCAGTAAGGGTCAGGAAGGGAGCTTGAAGCCCATCCTGATATCCAGGTTATTATTATATTTCCTGAAGAATCAATTGCGGTAGAAGGATTATTAGTATTACTAATAAACATATTATTAGCCCTAACATTACCACCGATCTTATTTCCGTTAAAGGAAATTCGCTGAAAAAATATATCATACCCGGTTCCCGCCCACGAAACTACGTATTCTTCTGTAATTGGATTGTAAACGACATCAGGAGCAGAATTCCAATATGCATTTCCTTCGGATACATGAAAAACGGGACCTACTTTGTTTCCTGATTCATCAAATAATTGACCATCTACTTGTTTATCGCCGGTGCGGGAATCATTCCAAACCGTTAAGAAATAACCCGATCCACCTTTTGCAATATTAATATTTTGCTGATCAGCTCCGTAATCTCCGCATCCCTTATTAATAACAAAATCCTGCTTTAACTTTTCTAGTGTTTTGTAATCAACCGTATCGATATTAGCTTTTGAAAAATGTTCTTCAGAATTTTCGGGTATGACCTTGTACCCTTCAGGAATTAAAACCCCTTTGTAATCAGTGACTTGTGAAATCAAAGATGAAGAAGAAAATATTATCAAACATAAAAAAATTAAAAATTTTACTTCAAACCTACTCTCTTTCATTTTTACCCCGTCATAAAAAATAAAAATTTTTGTTTTTGTTTGCACCAATCGTTTTGACTAAAACAATGCTTATAGGATATAAACATTACTTGAAGTCGTTCACATTAAAGATAACAGAATCCATAAATGAAATTAATTAACATTTCAAAATATAACAACAGATAATTGTTTACCTAAATGCACTAAAGGAACTTTCCTTGCCCTTTGTTCACCAATTTCACTACACTTTATAAATAGGTTTGTGTGCTAAGAACCTGCTAAGGCGGGACAAGCCCGAATGAACTAAGGTACTATTACTATATTTTTCGAAAAATACAATCGCTTTAAAATAAAAAACCCCGCTTCGGTTTGCGGGGTTGGTGGGCAGAGACGGAATTGAACCGCCGACACATGGATTTTCAGTCCATTGCTCTACCGACTGAGCTATCTGCCCAAAAATTGCAAGTCAAAATATAAACATTAGATTTATTTTTAACAAAATTTATTTTTCAAAAAATACTTTTTTTTAAAAATTATTAGAGTAGAGACCAAAACTAAATTTAGATTCCGGGTCGAACCTTTCTGAAAACTGGTTCGCCCGGAATGATAAGTTGTTGATTTACATAACTAATGCCATAATTGCTTTTTGTGTGTGAAGTCTGTTCTCGGCTTCATCAAATACAACTGAATTTTCAGAATCGATTACTTCGTTTACTACTTCGTCGCCGCGGTGTGCGGGGAGGCAGTGCATAAATATATAATCGTCTTTCGCGTTTTTAACCAATTCGGGATTTATCTGATACTGCATAAAATGCTGTTTTCTTTCCGCAGCTTCGGATTCCTGTCCCATACTAGCCCATACGTCTGTGTAAATTATATCAGCATCTTTAACGGCTTCAGCGGGATCTTCTGTAATTTCAATTTTACTTCCCATATAAGCAGCGTTCTTTTTAGCATTTTCTACTATTTCCTTTGCAGGTTTGTAATTTGAAGGTGTTGCTAAAACTAAGTCCATACCTACTTTTGAACAGCCGTGAAGCAGACTGTGAGCCATGTTATTTCCGTCTCCGAGGTATGCCATGTTTAATCCGCGTAATACTCTTTTCTTTTCTAATATTGTGAAAAGATCGGTGAGCACCTGGCATGGATGAAGCAGATCGGTCAGACCGTTTATTACCGGGATGGACGAATATTTTGCCAGATCAACAACATCCTGATGTGAAAATGTGCGGATCATTATTCCATCCAAATAGCGGGAAAGTACTTTTGCTGTATCGTGTATATTTTCACTCTTCCCTAATTGTAAATCGTTGGGACCGAAATACAATCCTATTCCGCCCAAATGATATATTCCGGTTTCAAATGAAATACGTGTTCGCGTAGAAGGTTTTGAGAAGATCATTCCCAAAGTCTTTCCTTCCAATACTTTGTGCGGTTCACCGGATAATTTTCTGATCTTCAGCGATTGAGCCAGATCGAAAATCTGATACATTTCTTCGAGGGTGAGATCATTAATAGAAACAAGGCTCTTCCCTTTCATATTTACTGCCATATTAACTCCAATTAAACTTTGATTTCATAATTTTTACTTTTTATCACTTACTATTCTTGTACCGCAGTTATCTTTTTCTAATTGACTCGCTTCGGTAATTATGGCTTCAACTCCACCGTTTTCAACAAAATTCATTGCGGCAAGAATTTTAGGACCCATACTGCCTGCGGTAAAATGTCCTTCATCATAATACTTTTTTGCTTCTTTAAGTGTAATTCTATCGAGAGCTTTTTCGCCCGGTTTACGAAAATTGATATATGCCTTTGGTACATCGGTTACAATAAAGTAGGCATCGGCACCAATATCGCTGGCAAGCAATGCTGATGCGAGATCTTTATCAATTACAGCTTCAATTGCTTCCAGATGTTTATCCCGGTGTCTGAAGACGGGCACTCCCCCGCCGCCTACCGCAATAACAACATTCCCTTTTTTTGCAAGATCGCGAATTATCTTTTTATTGAGTATATCTTTTGGCTTTGGAGAAGCAACTACCCTGCGCCAGCCCCTTTTACGTGGATCTTCTTTGAAGACCCACTTATTTGCTTTTGCAAGCAGATCGGCTTCTTCCTTTAAAAAGTAAGCACCTACAGGTTTTGAAGGATCGTCAAACGCGGGATCATTGATATCTACCAATACTTGCGTAACTAGAGTAACAACATTGCGGCGCATTTTCTCTTCAATTAGTACATTGCGCATCATCCGTTCGATCATATAGCCGATCCCGCCCTGGGAATCGGCTACACAAATATCAATCGGCATTTTAGGTATCTTATAAGTATTATAGCCGGCTTCATTGCGCAGGAGAATGTTTCCTACCTGCGGACCGTTACCGTGAGTAATAATTATGTTATAATCTCTTTTAAGTAAACCTATAACTTTTCTACAAGTATCGTATGCATTTTTTTCCTGCTGTTCAATCGTACCCGCTTCGTCGCCTCTAAGTAGAGCATTACCGCCAAAAGCAACGACAGCTAGTTTTTTCATATTATTCCTTTATTCCTCAGCACTTTCTCTAATGTATTCGTACCGATCTCCTGCAGTTCATACATAACTCTGGTAGATGGTTTATTGATTTTTAAGATTCTTCCCAGATCAATTGGTGTTCCGATAACAACAGAATCACAATCAACACGATTGATGGTTTCTTCCAGATCTTTCATCTGCTGATCTCCATATCCCATTGCCGGAAGCAGAATGCCGATATTAGGATATTTTTCGTATGTATCGGTGATGGATTTGACGGTATAGGGTCTCGGGTCAACAATTTCTGCGGCGCCCATTTTTTGAGCTGCAACAGTACCGGCGCCATATTTCATTTCGCCGTGTGTAAGAGTAGGACCGTCTTCAACAACTAAAACTCTCTTACCGTCAATTACTTCGGGTTTATCAACAATTAAAGGAGAAGCGCCTTCAATAATTACAGCTTTGGGAGCTACTTGCTTGGAATTATTTATTACTTTAAGTATTGCATCTCCGTCTGCTGAATCAATTTTATTAACAACAACTGCATCAGCCATTCTTAAAGAAGTATTTCCGGGATAGTAGCTCAACTCGTGACCTGGTCTGTGCGGATCTACCACGGTAAAAGTAACATCGGATTTGTAGAATGAAGTGTCGTTGTTGCCGCCGTCCCATAGAATTACATCAGCTTCTTTTTCGGCTTCACGTAAGATTGCTTCGTAATCAACACCGGCATAAATTACACCGCCTAATGCTATGTGGGGTTCATATTCTTCAATTTCTTCAATTGTGCAATCGTGAGTTTTAAGATCTTCGAGGGTTGCATAACGCTGAACTTTCTGTTTTTCTAAATCGCCGTAAGGCATTGGATGACGGATTGCAACAACCTTCTTACCTGCATCTCTTAATATTCTTACAATCTTTCTTGAAGTTTGAGATTTTCCGCAGCCGGTTCTTACAGCTAAAACGGAAACAAGAGGTTTACTACTTTTTATTTGAGTTTCTTCCGCGCCAAGTAATTTGAATGATGCCCCGGCAGCATTTACTATAGAGGCTTTGGTCATTACATAATTGAAAGGGACATCGGAATAAGAAAAGACAACTTCATCGACCTTTAATTTTTTTATCAGGTCAACTAATTTATCTTCTTCATAAATTTTGATTCCGTCCGGGTAGAGCTTCCCTGCTAATTCTGCAGGATAAACTCTTCCGTCAATATTCGGAATTTGTGTAGCTGTAAACGCGACAACATTATAGTCTTCGTTATCTCTGTAAACAACATTAAAATTGTGAAAATCGCGCCCGGCGGCGCCCATGATTAAAATTCGTTTTTGGGACATTTAAAATTCTCCTATTATTTATTCAACAGTGACACTTTTAGCTAAATTTCTAGGTTGATCCACATTTAGTCCCTTTTTGACAGCTATGTGATATGCAAGCAATTGCAATGGAATAACCGTCAGAATGGGCATTAACATGCGGATTGTATCCGGTATTTTGATGGTGTAGTCGACTAATGAGTCGATCTTATCATCATTCTCACTTGCAACTGCGATAATTCTTCCTTTTCTAGCTTTTACTTCTTCTATGTTGCTTATTACTTTTTCATAAACGGAATCTTTAGGTGATATAAACACTGCCGGCATATTCTCATCAATAAGAGCAATAGGACCATGTTTCATTTCAGCAGCGGGATATCCTTCGGCATGAATGTAAGATATCTCCTTTAATTTGAGCGCTCCTTCCAAAGCTACCGGAAAATTATAACCTCTCCCCAGATAAAGAAAATTCTTAGCGTTTACAAAATCTTCTGCAATCTTTTCAATATGATCGTTAAGTTTTAGTATCCGTTCAATTTTTGCGGGCAGAGTAGCCATTTCAGAAATTATACTCTTACCATCAGCCAAACTCATATGCCTCTTTCTGGCAATAAGCATAGTAATGAGGGCGAGAACAACAAGCTGAGATGTGAAAGCTTTAGTTGATGCAACACCTATTTCGGGTCCCGCATGAATATAAACGCCTGTGTGACTCTCTCTGGCTATTGAGCTGCCGACTGCATTGCAGACACCTAAACAAAGTGCTCCGCGCCGCTTTGCTTCTTTAAGCGCAGCCAAAGTATCCGCAGTTTCCCCGCTTTGAGAAATGAAGATCATTGTATCATTCGGCAGAATTACCGGATTCCTGTATCTAAATTCTGAAGCATATTCAACCTCAACAGGTATTTCGGCAAATTGCTCAAACATATACTCTGCAACTAAACCGGCATGCCAGGAGGTTCCGCAGGCAACTATAATTATCCTATTAGATTTAGCAATTTGATCTTCAAATCCTTTAAGACCGCCTAATTTTGCTAAACCTTCTTCAACCAATAATCTACCGCGCATTGAATTTGTAACCGATTCAGTCTGTTCCATAATCTCTTTGATCATGAAATGCTGGTAACCGCTTTTACTGATCTCATCGAGGTCCATTTCCACTTGGACTATCTCCTTAAGTATATCTTCATCGGTAATAGTTTTTGCCATAAAACTATCTTTGTAAACCTCGGCAATTTCACCGTCTTCCAGATATACAATTTTACTGGTATGAGCAATTAAAGCATTTACATCCGAAGCAATAAAGTTTTCATCATCACCTATTCCAATTACCAATGGTGATCCGTTTTTAGCAACAATAATTTTATCAGGTTCGGTTTTTGAGATTACCGCAATTCCGTACGTTCCGTCAACTTGACTTAAAGCCAAACGGGTGGAATGAAAAAGTGAATTCCCTTTTTTATGGAAATCATCAATAAGATGCACAAGCACCTCGGAATCGGTATCGCTCTTAAAAACATAACCTAATTTTTGGAGACGCTTTTTTATTACAGCATAGTTTTCAATTATTCCGTTATGTATAATGAACATAGAGCCGGAATCATTTCCATGCGGGTGTGCGTTAATTTCAGAGGGCTCTCCGTGCGTTGCCCATCTTGTGTGACCAATACCTAATGAGGATTTAATATTTAAACCTTCGATTTTATCTTCGAGCAGCGATACTTTGCCTTTACTTTTTATTGCAGAAGCATTACCGTTATAAAGCAAACCCAAACCGGCAGAATCATATCCCCGGTATTCTAATCTTTTCAATCCTTCAATTAAAATCGGCACACAGTTTTTATCCCCGATATAGCCAACTATACCGCACATAGCGTATCTCCTTTACTATAAATGTAAGAAAAATAGAATTATCGACAGTTTGAGAGGAAGTTAATGATCCGGACAATGGCGCAACAGCAGAGGGTTTAGTTTCTGAAAGTAAAACTTTTCTTCTTTCTCGGTTATATAATTATCAAAATTTGGATAATTCATTTGATTAACAATTAATATTAACTTCAATTTAACAAATTATAAATCATCAAAAAAATATAAAATGATAATTTCTTTTTCAATTACTAAGTCACCTTACGCAGGTGTCATGCTCGTCAGGACGCGTCGGGATAATTTGGCATCAATTCGAAAAATTCCCACTTTAAACATGCGGCAATGACAGACTGTTTTCAAAATTCTTCGTAACGTGAGTAAATAACTATCCTCAATAAAAATTTTGCTTACCAAACAATAATATACGGGATTACTTAATAAACATTTAAAACTTATAATTCCTATCATCAATCATTATATTTGATCAAGCAACTAATATTTTAGCTTAAGCACACTCAAGTAACCATCATCAAATTTAGTTTTCAAAAGAACCTGAAAATATTCAGAATTAAATTCCGAGTTTTGCCAATCAAAAAAATATTGAATATTATAATTTTTCAGTTCTTCGTAAAAATCTCTTGAGAATAATGACTTTTCTTCTGCCGAAAAATAACGTGACTTAGTAAAAAAAGAAATAATTACTGATTCCGTCCAATTGCCGTTGCTGGCTAAATTCTTATTACTAAGATTAAAATTCTGTGAAATAATTTTGGCGGTCTTATATTCACTGCTATTTTGCCCTATCCTCAAAGTAAGAGCTTTCACTGGAAAAAGAAGTGTAACTAAAAAAATTAAAGTTATGAGAGCAATTTTAATTTTTCCACTTTTTATTTTATCTAAAGTAGATTCAAGCAGCTGAATCGATAAAAGAATCAAAATTATGTATACAAAATAAAGGTACCTGGTTTCAACTAGCGTCATTAGGTAGCCGGACGCATATAGAATTACCGTTAAAAGTGAGAGCCAAAATTTAAAACCGAACTTAATTTTCTTGAGGAATGCAAATAAAATAAGCGGAACAAATAGTGGTGAAAATGCTGTGGCAAATAATAATAGTTCCCTAAGATTTTTAATCATATTCTTTAAAAAATAGATAAAGTCGTTAGGCGAATCTAGAGGGCTCCATTTTATTTGATCATAATATGTAGGATCCTCCCAAGAATTATAAGAATGTTTGTGAGGAGGAGCCGAAAGATTTTCCAACCCGATATGTTTAAAATTTGCTTCCGGTGAAATGAGTGACATTGCAGCTTTACCGGTTGAACTGAACATCACTTCATCATATTTCCAATAAAGAACACCTACCCATAAGCTGGTTAAAATTAGGAATGTGATTATCCCCAAAAGGTAATTTTGTAGTATTAATTTTAGGGAGTAAGTACGCTTAAAATAGTAGATTATATTTATAACCGTAAAATGCAAAAAGAAGAATGGAAGAAAATAACTTTTAGAAAGAAATGCTACCGAAGCTGCAAAACCTGTAAGGGCATATTTTTTCTTCTTATTATTTAAATCATCATCTAATAAATATTTGAAATAGATTAGGGAAAACAATAGTAGTAGAGAATCCGGAGTGTAAATCCAATATGAGATATAAATTA
>JAENZU010000678.1 GCA_016841125.1 Melioribacter sp.
TATTTCAAATCTTTAAGACGAGTAAAATTCTAAATAGTTTTCGCATGTTTAATTTGCATTTATTTAGATCGATTGTCTTTTGAAATTATTCTTTCAATCTAAAACTCCGCTTCTTCATATCGTGATCAAAAAATATTATATTAAACATCTTAAAATTTGGACTAACTATTAGAGATAAAATGAAAGAACCAATTGTAAATCTTGAGCTTGCTTTAGAGCATGGACTGACTGAAGTAGAATATAAATGGGTAAAAGAAATTTTAGGCAGAGAGCCGAATTTTACAGAACTCGGGATTTTCAGCGTTATGTGGAGCGAGCATTGCAGTTATAAAAATTCTATTGCACTCCTTAAAACACTGCCGCGCGAAGGAGGAAAATTACTGGTAGGCGCCGGAGAAGAAAATGCCGGATTGGTTGATATCGGCGACGGACAGGCAATTGCGTTTAAAATTGAAAGTCACAATCATCCCTCGGCAGTTGAGCCTTATCAGGGTGCCGCTACCGGAGTCGGCGGAATTTTAAGAGATATTTTCACAATGGGAGCCAGACCAATTGCTGCACTTAACTCGCTTCGTTTTGGTTCACTCGAGGATGCACGAACAAGATTTTTGTTCGAAGGTGTAGTTAAAGGTATCGGTGATTACGGAAATTGTTTCGGCGTGCCCACAGTGGGCGGAGAAGTTTACTTTGATGAATCGTACCGCGGCAATCCATTGGTGAATGCAATGGCAGTCGGAATTGTAGATGTAAACCGGACTGCATCTGCAACTGCAGAAGGAGTTGGCAATGCGGTGATGATAGTTGGTTCTTCAACCGGAAGAGACGGAATTCACGGCGCTACTTTTGCTTCAGAAGAAATTTCTGAAAAATCGGAAGCAAAAAGACCATCTGTGCAAGTCGGCGATCCATTCACCGAGAAATTACTTTTGGAAGCTACACTCGAAATTATTAAGAATGATTGGATAGTCGGAATTCAGGATATGGGTGCAGCAGGCATCTCATGTTCAACATCAGAAATGAGCGCGAAAGGGGAATCGGGAATGGACATTGACCTTTCGAAAGTACCCTTGCGTGAAGAGGGGATGTCCGCCTACGAAATAATGCTTTCCGAAAGTCAGGAAAGAATGCTGGTTGTGTCGAAGAAAGGCTGCGAAGAGAAAGTTAAAGAAACATTTGAAAAATGGGATCTGAACTGTGAAATAATTGGTACCGTTAATGATACCGGAATGATTAACATTAAATATAATGGTGAAGACAAAGCATCCATTCCGGCTTATGAATTGGTTTTAGGAGGAGGCGCCCCAGTTTACAAACGCAAAACTAAGGAACCGGAATATTTAAATAAGCTTCGGGATTTTAATCCGTCTGAAGTGCCCGCTGTTGAGGATATCGAAAGTACATTTAAATCAATTTTTGCATCGCCGAATATCGCATCAAAACGATGGGTTTATGAGCAGTACGATTCAATGGTGAGAACCAATACAATTGTAGGTCCCGGAAGTGATTCAGCAGTAATTTATATCAAAGATACAGACAAAGCAATTGCAGCAAATACAGACTGCAATGGGAGATATGTTTATCTCAATCCAAAAGTTGGAACGATGATAGCAGTTGCAGAATCCGCAAGAAATATTGTTTGTTCCGGCGGCAATCCGTTGGCAATTACCAACTGTCTAAATTTCGGCAACCCCTATAAACCGGAAATGTATTGGACATTTACTAAAGCTATTGAAGGTATGGGGGAAGCCTGCCGTTTTTTTGAAACACCGGTTACAGGAGGGAATGTTAGTTTTTATAATGAATCTCCCGATGTGGCAGTTT
>JAENZU010000679.1 GCA_016841125.1 Melioribacter sp.
TAATCAGCCTTTGCCAAAACGTTGCCTGCTTTTCTCTTATCTCTAACCTGACTTAAAGATTTTGGAACGTTCGGAACGTAGTAGCCGGTTACAAAGAAGGGGATACTGTCGTTTACAAATTCATATTCCCAAGGCACAATTTCATGAATAAGATTAGTTTTCGAAAAATCAATAGTTAAGTCGTACCGCTTATCCCAGTAGCCAACGTACGTATCTTCAACTGTTCTTTCCTCGTTTTCCGGTTTTATTGTTACTTCATAATCCCCGGGGCAAATTTTATCGATGCTGTAATTACTTAACGGGGGATTAGTCTTAACGGAAATTATATCGCCCGATTGTTTATTTTTAAACTCAATAGTTGCCGGTACTAATATTTTAATCTCTCTTCCGAGAACTGCAGATTTCGAGGAATCGATTACAACTCCTTTAACTGCGAAGCATTCTGATTCAAGTTCGTGTATTAATTCTGTTTCGCATGCAGAAACTGTATAGTTGTATGTGCTCCTGTTATATCTATCTGCTGTTATTGAGATTGTGAAATCTCCCCTGCAGAAGGATTCAAATTGATAAGTACCATCTTGAGTATCAATATTTATTTGCTCTCCGCTAAACCGGTTTTTAAATGAAACGGAAACCGGATATTTTATAATATTGCCGGTAGCTTTATCAGTTATAATTCCTTTTAACGGCAGGCAAGGCGTTTTAAATTTAAGTGCTTCAGAATACAAATCGTAACCACCACATCCGCCATCTCTATCTGAGGCAAAATAAACTTGTTTTGAACTCTTAGTGGGAAATGGAAATGCATCATTATAAGGAGTATTTATATTCCCTCCTGCATGAACAACCTCGTACCATCCTTCGGGTAAAGCGCTTCCGTTATTACAATTTCGGTAGGCGTAATAAATATCCAACTCGCCTATTCCATTTTCTCTTCCGTCTGATGCAAAAAATAAAACCGTATCTTTTTCGCATAGAAATGATGGTGAATATTCATTTCCCGGCGTATTAAATTTTGCTCCCAAATTTCTTGGATTGGTCCATTTCCCATTCGAGTTAAATGAAACATAAAGATCTGTTCCGCCGTATCCGCCGGGTCTATCGGAAACAAAAATCATCATCTTGCCGTCTGCTGAAATTGCAGGCTGAGCATCCCAGTAGTTCGAATTAACGGATTCAACATTTTTAATTTCGGAAATTTTAACTGTGGTCTCATTGAAATTGCCTGAAAATATATCCGAGCCGCCAATTCCGCTTTCATCGTAAGAGCGTGCAAAATAACATTTCTTAATTTCAGTGGCTATAGTTGGAACTCCCTCATTCTTCGCGGTTGTAGGTTCAAAGTTGTCAAATATATCAGCTTTGGTCCACCTGCCTCCAATATCTCTTGACCAAAATAGGTCTTCTCCATATTTGCTGTATTGATCGATATAACCTTCGATACCTTGTTTGTTTGACGTAAAGAGCATTGTGCCGTTATCGGTTATTACTGCCCCGAAATCGTCGAAAGGTGAGTTGACGTTAGTACCTAAATTTCCGGCAGGCAGTTCAACGTTTTCTTTACTGCAGTCAACGGAACGGCAGCCATTTGCGGCTATTAAAATCAATGCGATAAAAATAATTAGCTGAAATACTTTTTTAAAGTATATCATAATTTACACCTTTTAAATAGGGTAAAATCCAATTTATAATGTTATGAACAAGAAATAAATAAATTCATATCCTTCTACAATTGTAGTTTCAATAGATTGAACCATCATTAATGATAGAGTGTTATTACGTTCTTTAACGGCAATAACATCTCCGCGTTTGAATAAACC
>JAENZU010000028.1 GCA_016841125.1 Melioribacter sp.
TTCTTCATGCGTATAGCCCATAATATTGCAGAATGCTTTATTTATATTCAAGGTACCGTCAATTGCGGTCATGGATTTGCCGAGCGGAGAATTTTCGAAAACTCTTCTAAACTTCATTTCACTTTCTTCAAGAGATTTTTGAGAGGCATATTCATTCGATTGATCCCTGAATACTAAAACTACTCCTACTATTTTCCCGTCATCATTTTTAATCGGGGCACCGCTATCGGCAATCGGTATTTCTTTTCCGTTTTTTGATACAAGAGCAGTATGATTTGCCAGTCCAACTACTTTGCCTTCCTTTAAAACTTTCTGTGCTGGGTTTTCAACAGTATCTTTGGTTTTTTCATTAATAATATGAAAAACCGTTTCAAGACTTTTACCTTCAGCTTCACTTTCACTCCAACCCGTTAAATGCTCCGCTACCGGGTTCATCTTCTGAACATTCCCGCTTGCATCGGTTGTAATTACTGCATCACCAATGCTGTAAAGAATAGTTTTAAATTCCTCCAGCGTTGCTCTGTATTCTTTTTCTTTAATAAATAACGTTCGGTAAATATTTTTTTGACGGGATGAATAAATCCACGCAACACCAATACCCAAAATAAAAAGAATGAAGAGTATAAAAATAATTATGAAAACAGCCCGGAAATTGAGATCGGAGTAAATTTCACTTGAGTCTATTTTTGCAATCATAAACCAGGGAGTATTAGGAATTTCAGAAATATATGAAAGCACTTTTACGTTTCGATAATCGTCCCCTTCTGTAATTCCACGTTGACCTAAGATAGCTTTTACCGCAGGCACGTTTGTCTCGGTCAAGGCAATTTTTAGTTTCATCGCGGTATTCTTTAAATGATGAAGTTCATTTAAAAAAAGTACACTGTCCCCCTCCTGCCTGAATATTAATGTTTCGGCTGTCTTACTTTTTGTAGGCCATTCTTTTATAAGCGGATACAAATAATAATTGGGATCTACACGGAAAATAAGGACTGCAATTACTCTACCATTTCCGTTAATTATAGGCGAAGCAACATCGTAATGAATTACGTTCTGCAACGGACAGATGTATAAATCCGAAAATGCGACTTCCTTAGTTTGGACAGCTTTTTTGACAACTCCAATAGGAATATAGATTTGTGATTCTTTGGGCGTGTTTACGTTAATTAAATTTTCACCCTCGAGTGAAGAAACAATAATATCTTCATAATTGTAATACTTTTTTACTAAATCTAAACGATCTCTTATGTCGCTTTTAAGTGATTCATCTTTTCTGCTCTTAAGCCATGCCTCAACCCCGTCGGCAAATAACTGCGATTGTGAAATTACCTTGATATCATTAGTTCTTTCATTCTGCCACTCAACAAGCTGATTAATTTTCAATTTGGAAATAGCTTTTATTTCCTCGTGCTTGTTTTCTTCAATCAACTCGGCCTGGTAATTATAATAGACAAATCCCCCGGCAAAAATTAGAATTGTTATAAAGCCAGCAAGGGCTATTACTTGCAATTTCTTAATATTTTTCTGTGAGCTTGCTTTATCAATATTCATCATAAGACCTATTAAATTTCATTTCAAAATAGTTGTTTTCTACTCGCTATTTATTTTCAAATCAAATTCGGTTCTCCGACCAATAATATCCGATTCAAATTATTGATGCGTTTTACTATTCTACCAATGTAGTTAATAATACCTAATTAATTTCATTTCTTTTTTGATTGACAAATATCCATGGGGGAAAAAGAGGTAATTTATTTCTATATTCGCTTTGATTGTTTGCCTACCGTGTAAAAGTAATCCGGTTTTCCTTTTACTACTACTCCCACCAAAATTGTTTTGTGAAAATTGAAGACATGAATATAAATTACATATATGAGTAAGAGTTTTATTCAGTAGTAATGACGCTAATATTAAATGGAGAAATTTAGTAATAATAGATCGAATGGACGTAACGGTGGGAAAACTGAAAAATATATCTTTTTTATAACCGCTATTATGTAAAACAAATTTTGTTATTAGGTAATCTGTCTTATTAATAACAGGAAATAAATTAAATAATCCGGACGGCAGAAAATTACTTATCGAAACTTCCATTCTATAATTGAACTCAATATTATTATAAATTGGAATTATCGTATGTCTCGATTGGTCTCTGCTCTGTTAATGAGTCTTAAAGTCTTACTAAACCTGCCTTGCTAAAATGTTCTTAATTATCAAAAATGTTTTCCTTTGTAGAAGTAAAATAAACAGTTTTTACTCTATTACCTAAGGTTTTTTAGATATCGCAAATAATAATAAATGATCAAAAAAAATTTTTCTCTAATTATATTGATTTTACAATTTTATTCTTATATTAAATGATGTATTTTTTTGAAATAACCTAATTGGGTCTTCCTGTTATTCTTATCTTGATTCTTATTACTAAACTCCCTTTTATTAAGAGGTTATTTTGATAAATAATTAATGGTTATTAATTTAGCTGAATATATTTTTATCGATGAGGATTTTTATATTTAAGTAAAATGATAACAAAACAGTAAAATAGAGGAGGCAGAATATGTCTATCAAAAAACAATACTTTAAGACAAAAGATGTTGTTAAGGTAACATTTAAGATTCCAAAAGAAGTTGGTAAAAATTACAAAAACGCAAGCTTAGTCGGCGACTTCAATAATTGGAATCACAAGAAAAACAAACTTAAAAAATTAAAAGACGGTTCTTTTTCATTGATCGAAGAATTTGAAAAAGGTAAAGAATACCAGTTCAGATATCTATTAGACGGAAAAGATTGGTCGAATGATGAGGACGCTGATAAGAATGTAACAACACATTTCGGCGATTCCAAAAATTCTGTGTTGGTACTCTAAACGTACCGCACTTTTAAATAGATTCCCCGCTTCGGCGGGGTTTTTATTTTTAAAGGATTGAATAAATGAAAGAAAATATTTCCATTATCGGCTGCGGATGGTTTGGGCTGCCTCTTGGTGAATTGCTTTTAAGTGAAGGCTTTTACATTAAGGGAAGCACAACAACGCCGGCTAAAATAACTCATCTTTATGAAATTGGAATTGAACCATATTTATTCGATGCCGGCAAATCAGATTCCGAAAATTCAACCTCACTTTTTGATGCGGATGTAATAATCATTAATATTCCGCCCGGCAGAGGATCTGATGAAATAATTTCTTACTCATCGAAAATTAAAAATATTATTACTCACGCCCGCAATTCTAAACTTTTGCCAAAGATTATTTTTGTTAGTTCGACATCTGTTTATGGAAATATAAATGGATTAGTGGACGAATCCGAAATGATTAAACCTATATCGGAATCAGCGCAAAAAATTGCCGACGCTGAGGAGATCATAAAAAATTCCGGTTTTGATTTCATCATATTAAGATTTGCAGGGTTGGTCGGTAAGGACAGGCATCCTGTAAAATACTTATCTGGCAGAAAAAATGTATCCGATCCAAGCGCTCCCGTAAATTTAATTCATTTAGAGGACTGCATAGGAATTGTTAGGCTGCTTATTGAAAACCAATCTTGGAATGAGGTGTTTAATTGCTGTGCCGATGAACATCCCGCGAGAAAAGAGTTTTACACAAAAGCTGCATTGCAGATGGGATTGGAGCCGCCCGAATTTATTGAAGTTACAGAATCCTTTGGAAAAATTATTTCGAGTGTAAAACTTAAGAAAATATTGAATTATAAATTTGTGTACCCCTCCCCATTTGATTTTAAATAAAAAAAAGGGAAGCCGATCGACTTCCCTTAAAAAAGATTTTTTATAAATTAAAAATGAACTACTGCACCAACGCCAATATTAATAAATCCTGAAGAACTGCCTGAGGTTGAAATTATATTGTATTGAGCATTCAATTCGAGATCTATTTTTGGAGATACTTCATAGTAAGTACCGCCGCCGAAACCGAAACCGAATTCAGAGGTGGATTCCGACCTTGTGCCACCAATTGTCTGCCCGGTCAAAGGATTTGTAAAAGAGGGTGTGACAATATCCATACTTAAGAAGTGCAATCCTAATTCAGCAGCACCGTAGGGTTTCAATTTTCCTTTACCTGCCACATACCTAGCTCCTACCATTGCTGGAACTGAGTTAAATTTCATATTATCGTTAACTTCTCCGGTCCAAGTTAAATAACCTGATTTTAACGTAACTTGAATATTTTCTGTAGCATTATAGATACCTGCAACTAATCCGCCGAATCCCATCTTGTAAGCATCTCCGAAAGTACCCATCGGTAAAGCAACGTCACCATTAACACTAACTGCAAATTTTCCTTGTGCATTTAAAGATACAGCAATTAACAGTACAGAAATTATTGCGAAAAGTTTTTTCATTTCTTTACTCCTTAAATTATGAATAAATCAATTTTTGTACACTTGCAACATCACGAATAAACTGAAATAAGTCAACCGCACGAGGGTTATTTGTTTAAAATCTATCCAACTATTGTACGAATTCGGAGTTTATTCGGATATTACATCAATAAGTAATTGATAGATTAAACTTGTTCTTATTTGTGTATGATACAAAACACAAACTCAAAAGTAAAATTTCATTACCTTTTTGACAAATTTTTTGATAGAGGAAATATATGCAGCAGCTAACACTTAAAATGGCAAACAGCATCGCTAATAAATATTTCGCTTTGTTAATTCAAAAGTACAGTGAATGCGGATATCAATTTGAAATAATTTGCAGAAAAAATTTAAGCGGTAATCATTTTTTTATGAAATTTTCAGATGGCACCGACGCTAAATTTTATGAAATAAGACACATAAATTAGAATCTAGTTACTTATCCAGCATTTAAATTAAAATTCATTTCCTTTCTATTATTGCGGGCAAATCAATAAATATGTAATTTCATTCCGGTTTACAATTCAACTTATAATCTTAACTAACCAGGAAAATTATAATTTCTAATGAATAAGTTTCTTCTGCTAATAGTATTTTCAGCAATTTGGATTTCTGTTATCACTGCGCAGGATCAGCATTACTGGAATATTATGGGGGGTACAAGATCTGCCCTTATGGGAGGAATTGTTGTTGGAGGAGTGAGAGACAACAGCGCTACTTTTTACAACCCCGGAGCATTAGGATTTATTAATTTCCGCGGGCATACAATCAGCGCAACAGCTTATCATCTGGATAGGCTGCTAATTGAGAATGGTGCCGGTAATGGACTCGACATTAGTTCGAATCAATTAAATATTATTCCAACTATGGCTGCCGGAGCTTTTGATATCCCCATTTTGAATATCGGACCAATAATCTACACGCTTATTACAAAAGTATATTCGTCTGTTAAATCATCTGCGAGGACCGAGACAATCGCAGATATAATTCCAACTATTAAAAATGGATTGCATATCGGCAACAACCAATTCGTCGATACATTCAACGGACCGGAAGAATACTCAGCGCAATATTTCCTCGATGTATTTGTCGAAGAATATTGGGGCGGGCTGAGTTATGCAAAAAAACTGAATGATAATATTTCAATTGGATTCACCGGTTTCGGGGCTTATACCGGCCGCACTCAAAATCAAAGTGTTACTAATTTTGCGTACGACCCCAAAACAACTCAAGCCGCCAACTCAAGATTTTTACAATATGTCGATTTTTGGAGTTTAAGATTTATCGGAAAATTTGGCGTTGCATTAGATTTCAGTAAAATTAAAGCCGGATTAACTGTGACAGCGCCGAGTATAAATTTATTTGGTACTGCCAATGTAAACAGCGAAATAGCATCCGGTAAAATATTGATAGTTAAAAATCCTACAACCGGTGAAAATATCCCGATCGATATTGTCGCCTCCGACCGACAGGAAAGACTTTCGGTGAAATTTAAATCGCCTATGTCAATCGCTGCCGGTGTTCAATTCGGGGCATCAGAAAGATTGAGATTTTCCTTTGCCGCAGAATGGTTTTTAAAACAAGACAGATACACAATAATAAATCCGGGTTCTAACCCCTATTTCCAAGATATCCCAGAATTAGCTAATGATCCGACTCTCGACAGTCAAGTTCTATTAAAAGTTGAAGATGAATCCCGCTCGGTTCTAAATTGTGGTGCTGCTGCGGAATATAGTCTTTTCAGCGATATTAAAACTTATCTGAGTTTTCGAACTGATTATAAATCCACCACTAATTTTGATACGAAAGGAATACATTTAGGCTTTTCGGATTGGAATATTTATCATTTTACTACCGGGGCTGTTTATTCTGATGAATCGAATAGATTGGGCATTGGGTTTAAGTTCAGTTTCGGCAAAAATGATAATTTAAGTCAGATTATAAATATTACAGAACCTCAAATTGGAGCCGGTCAATTTCTGATGCTGGGTAGAAAAGAAAGATCTAAAAGTAAGTATCTTAATTTTGGAGTGATTCTTTCCTATACAATTTTATTAGCAGATTAAAATATTACGGTATTCAACAATTTATCCTTTCTCTACCGGTCTTCGCATTTTACCTTTCACCCCTGTACAAAAAAAAAGCCCGGCAACACAATTACCGGGCTTAAAGAAAAGGAAATTCAAGTATTACTTGAGCAGCAAAAGCTTTTTGGTCTCGGCATATTTGCCGGCAGTAAGGGAATAAAAATATATACCGCTGCTGAGACTTGATGCATCAAATTCGACTTCGTGTAACCCGCTTTTCATATTTTTATTCAGCAGAGTAGAAACTTCCTGACCAAGAATATTGAATATTTTTAGAGTAATTGTTTCGTCTTCCGGAATGCTGAATTTTATTGTGGTAGTAGGATTAAACGGATTCGGGTAATTTTGGAATAAGCTGAATTCAATAGGCATCCCATTTTCAGCATTAACAGAAGTTATAGATGCATCCGCTCTGTAGAGGTTTCCATCTGCAGCAGCAGCATATACATAATTGATCGATTCGGAATGAGAGTTATCGATCAGCAGTGTATTTAATCCTGCCCCGGACAAACCAACAGGTATCCAGGAATCGCCGTAAGTTGAAGACAAGAAAATTCCGGTAGAATATGAGCAGGCATAAATGTTATCGTCAATATCTACATCAACAGAATAAATATAATAGGCAACAAAATTAGCTTTTGTCCATGCGCCGTCTTTCATGTAATGAAGACCGTCGCCGTAGGTTGCGGCATAAATATAATCGTTCGAAGTTACTGCAACATCCCAAACAAGCGGGTAGTTCAATCCGGTGGAAAGCCAAGTATCGCCGGAATATTTTATTACGCCCGCACCGTAAGTTCCGGCTACGATGTCTCCGTTTGAAAGAGATTTAATAGATGTGATAACTAAATTAGGAATATTATTATTCATTTCTGACCAGTTTACTCCGCCGTCCTCGGATTTAAAAACACCGTTATTCCAAGTTCCGGCATAAAGTATCCCGCCGTTATTATGCAGAGTTCTCACATCCAAATTTTGAAGGGAAGTTCTTTCCCATGTTGAGTTATTTACAAATTCGAAAACGCCCTGTTCGGTACCGGCAAAAAGAATTCCAGAGTTATTAAATTCCAAACTCCAGATATAAGCTGCCGGCATACCATCGTTTACAATCACCCAACTGCTGCCGCCGTCTATTGATTTATAAATTCTACCGTCCGAAGTTCCGGTGTAAATTGCGTCGTCGTTCCCGACAGCCATTGAATAAACCGGGGCTCCGCCGGTATGGCTCGGCAGAATTGTCCAATTGTTGTTTCCATTCGCCACTGTTTCGTTAAGCGTAATTGAAACCGAAGATAAATTGTTGCTTTCATCGCTGTCGGTTTGGTCAACATTTGTTATTTCAGCAGTATTCGTTATAAATTCATTTAGAGGTACATTTCCAACAAATTTAACATTGTTAAATTGACCGGAGCCTGTCAAATTTTTGAAAATTGCCTGTCCGTTTACCACACCGCTTGGGAACTGGCAATCGGCTTTGGGAGCTAAAATTGCACCTGTTACATCAATACCTGAAATATGAAGATCCTTTGCCTGATAAAAATTGTAGATCACGTTTTGGATTGAAGTGCCGCCGATAGTTAGTCCGCCGCTCCAGCTAACATTATCACCTTTAATATTTACTACAACTACCGCACCGTTTGGAACATTGATAACAACATTATTGGCATTAGATAAATCTGTCCCTTCAACCAAAAATATATTTTTTTGCGCATCACTGCCATTAAGCAGCAATAGCCCGTTATCAAAAACTGTAGGCATATTAGCCTGCATACCTTTTAATGTTTGCGACACATTTTTGAGATAACTCATCGCTTCGGAAAAATTAACCGGCTCATCTTTACGCAGTTCCCCGTCGACAGTAACTAACGGCTGAGGCAAATTTGTAGTTTTGCTGTAGACGGCGTTGCCGTTAAAAACTCTGCCGCTGATAAACTCTAAATTTTTTCCTGCAATCAGAACATCACCCGAGTAACCCGGCAGCTTATCGCCAACGCTGTAATTTGATAGTGAAATATCTCTGCCGGCTGCAATTTTACCTTCAGTATCGGAGGTTGGCTGCGTAATATCCTTTCCGACAAAAAGATTGTAATCCGAAGCAATTCCTAAATCTATTATTGTAGTATTAAAATTTGAATAACTTACTTGAACAGAAACATTTATTTGAACCGTCTGTCCGTTCGGGATTGCACCAATCTCCCATAGCCCGGTAACCGGATCATAAGTTCCGCTTGCGGTTTCAAAATTAGTTATTGTGAGGGATTCCGGTATCAGGTCGGTCAACACAACCCCGGTTGCATCTCCCGGACCATTATTCAAAACAGATACAGTGTAAGTAACTGTTTCGCCATCTTCGGGATTTGTATTATTAACTACTTTAAGAACTTCGAGATCAACGGTTTGAGCTTGAGGAGGATCGCAAACCCAGGGATACCAATAATAATCCAGCCCAATCCCATTGTGAATAGGATTACCGTTTGCATTAAGAACATTTGCACCAAAGTGAATTTCAACTTTTTCATCGCCTGTTTTAATTCCGGGCCACATTCCTGTTATAGAAAATGTGTCATCACCGGTTACCCATATTGATGCATAATGAGTCGCAGTTCCGTACGGGTTATCCTGTGGATGAACAATTCTCCAGGTAGTTTGAACTCTTGCAACTGTAAGTTCGGGACTTAAATCTACCCAGCCTTCAACAGTAATTTCTTGTGCATCGTACAAACAAATTGCAGAGTCCGAAGCATAAAATCCGCCTTCCCAATCAGTAATCGGCTGAGGAGTATCGAGAGGACAAGTAAGATATCCGTTGTTTTGAGTTCCGTTATCAAAATTATTATTTATTGCATCTGCCGCTCCGCCTATATCCGAATATGAATAACCGTTGTTTCCGCCTCCGGTTAGAGCCTGCTCTGCCAATTGAATAAATTGACTTACTGTCATTCCGAAAAAGGGAGAGTTTTGATCATCAATTACTAAATTCTGAAGATCCCTGTTATTTGATCCGATAACACCGGCTTTGTCGAATTCGATATTAAGTTTCAACGCTACTATTTGTCCGCCCCAGTTTCCTACTATTTTAGAGTTTGTAGGGTCTGTTAAACTTGAAGTCATAATTGAACTTGGACCGCCTGCGGGAAGATACGCCTGAATAGCAGCTGCTGAAGTAAAAGTTAAAGTGTTTACAGTTCCTTGAATAATTAGACCGTTCGGAAAAACTTGATCGAAATTAGCATCACGTATTGAACCGGGATTGTTGCCGCTTGCTTTATTGCCCCAGCCTCCTTGAGTAAATGTTACAAAACCATCGATATCACAATTTTGCGCAGCCAAAAAACTTGAGAATAAAATGAAACCAAGAACCAAATAAAATTTTCTCATCGCTTCCATCTCCAAAAGAAAATAATTAGAATAAAGTTGACCTCTTAAGAAGTCAAACCATATGCCATGAAATAAATAACCTCCTGCAAAAAGTAATCATACTTCAATTATGATATTAAGTTGAAAGATAAACTCGAATTTCAACTTGACATAAAGATTATTATATCTTTTTATAGCGACCAATTATAGCAACAATCAAGCAGAAAACCTAATAATTAATTTAGGGATGTGATTCTCGTCATTAACGACTGCTTGTCTGATAGAGCGAATTTTCGAATTGACATTAAAACGGAAGGTTTTCGAATTTAAATAATCGGATTATTATCCTTGGTTAACTACTCTAATTTAAATTCTATTGGATGCAGTAAAAGTTGACATTATTAGAACTTTAGCAATTTTATAAGCTAAAGAGAGTGTAAATCAAAAATCCGAATATTACTATTAAAACAAAATTAATTGATACTTGCACTATTCTCTGCCGGCGGATTTGTCTTATTTCTTCCGAGGTATAATCCTGAGAAATATTATTTTCTCTCGAGTCTATATCAACATAAGCCATTTTTTTACCTCCAAATAATTATCAGTTATTTTCCAATCCTTGACAATTTCCAGATATAAAATTCAAGACATCAACAGAGTATATGTTGAGAAGAGTGACCGAAAGTAATCGAAAACTTTATAAAAGTCAAGATCGATTAACTATCTGATTTACAAATTGAAATTTTTCGATGTCATTAAATTGAATAATTTTTCTTTTATATAAATAATTGTTTCAATATATTTAACAGTTGTAAAATACTTTAGCTCTTTTTTAATCATAATTTGACAGGCACATTATTGCTTTTCAAATCACATCTAAACGAAACACACCAAATAACCCCAACCAACTTAGGAGGAAATAATATGAAACGAACCTTTACAATGTTAACCTTTCTTATTTTGCTTCTCTCGGTTACTGCGTTAACTGCAGGCGATAAATTTGAAAGAAGAGGAGGCTTTGCGAGACTGCTCGCAATGGGTAACAACGTTTACGTTATGGATCCGTATTTCATGACGGTCAACCCTGCTTGGGGAGCCTATTACGATAATATGATCTTCGGTGACCTCGGCTCTACTGCAACACCTTTCGGCAATAATGGAAACGGACAGTTTGCCGGCGCCAATTTTAGAATAATGAAAAATCTAACTATCGGAGGTTTATTATCAAGAAATGATTTTACGGGAATTTCTATTGCCCGGCTCGATCCTTTTGGTTTAGTAGGTCAGCTTAATAATGCCGTCGGTGCCGGAAGTGTGGTTGCGCTTAATAATAACTTAGAATTAATGGCAACGTTCGGAGTTGATAAATTTAACCTTGGACTCGGCGTCGCTTATGCTTCTTCAACAAAAGAAACTACTCCTGCAAATGGTCAAACAACTACAGGGTCAGCAAGCCAAATTGGAATAAATGCCGGTTTAGTTGCCGAATTAACAAAGATGTTTAAAATTGATGCCGGAGTTTCATTGGCACTTCCATCCGCAAAATTTGCACCGGGAGGCGGTCAAGAAACAAAAATCAGTCAAACCATATTATCAGTAAACGGAAGAGTGTTCGTTCAATTCAATAAAGATTTGGCATTTGTTCCTGCAATAACGTTTTTAACAGCATCCGGTAAAGTTGAAGCGGCAAACTCGAGAGATCTTCCTTCCATTACTTTAATAACCGCAGGATTCGGTATCAATTATACCGTGGGAGATTTTCTATTAGCAGGCGGACCAGCAGTAATCTATCAGAAAAATACCACTGCATCCGTAGCCAATGTTTCACCGGAATTGACAACTTCAAGTTTATCTTTCCCTGTTTGGAATTTAGGTGCTGAGTGGTCAATGCTCGATTGGCTTGTTGCAAGATTAGGTTATGTTGCAGTTACAACCAAGGTTACCAGCGAAGCTGCAGCTAACGCAAATGATGTGAACGAAAATGTTACTACTATTTACGGTCTTCCGTTAGTAGGATTACCGAACGGTGCAACCGTTGGTCTCGGTTTTATTCTCGGTAATTTTTCACTCGATGCGACTGTAAATGTTGACGTTTTACGTCAAGGGTTGGCTAATTTCGGAAATTCAGGCGCCGGCGCTACTTTCGGATATCTATCCGCAAGTTATCACTGGTAAAACTTAATTTGTGAATTTTGATCAATATTCGGCAGTCGATTCGGCTGCCGTTTTTTTTCAAAACAATAGTATTATTATTGCTTTTGGGGTTGCTTTATCTAATGAAGAAATTTATTTTAGTGTAGCCCATAGAGGCACATGTTTAACTAGATACACTACTTGCAAGAACCCGGCAGATGACCGGGTTCTTTTTTTATAAGCATTCAATAAGACGTATTCCATTTTGCCTGTTTAGTTTTTATTTGGCACTCCACTCCCAATTTATTTTAACATTCCATGGAAAATAAAATTATTTCCGTTTATATCTCGCCCGAGAAAAAACACATCGTTTTCAAATACTATTCCTTTCCGAACATATACATTATCTTTAGTTTGATATAAATATACTGTGTTCTCCCCATTGTAATGAGCAATACCATCACGCATTCCTAAAAAAATATCTTTTTCATTTCTTCCAATACCGGCATTCATGAATTTTGGGTCACTTGAAAGTCTGCCTATTTTATTGAAATAATTTCCATCATATTTAAAGAAATCGTGCCCGATAATAAAATAGGTTTTAGTACCTAGTTGTAAAAGTCCGCCGTAATCCTCATTTGAAGTCCAGGTGCCGGAATAAATTTCTTTAATTGCATTTCCATTAAATTCATAAAATTGATATCCACTTTCACCAACTAAATTATTAGTAACCCCCCATAAGTATATTTTACCATTATCTGTCGATTGAATTGCTCCAAATGCTGTTCTAATTTTGGGTATATCTATCTGCTGCCAAATATATCCATTAAAAGTTATTATAATACCGAAGTACTCATTTTCAACAAAATATTGTCCGGCAGCAATAATATTTGAAGAGTTTACTGTATAAATTGACTCGAATGTTATTTTATCAGTTTCATTTATAGTGTGTTTATATATTTCATTCCACGCACCATCATAATGCCAGACCCTTCCCGATCTTCCGCAACTCCAAATATCATTTGCATCTAAACTAGATATTGCTTTTGGCTCGAGAAGTCTAAAATGTGAATCTGTAAACCATTTATTGCCATCATAGTAAAAGAATGTTTTATCCGCATCGCCTGGACCACAAATCCAAAGATCAGTAGGAGAGGTTCCTGTGATACTATTAAAATTATTAAATGGTAGATGCAGAGTGTCAATTGTCCAAACATAATCTCTTCTTCCTGGAGGGTAAATTTCTTCTGTTGGTTCTGTAGAATCACAAGAATAAATGATAAGGGATGTAGTTATAATAATAGCTGTTAATAGTTTTTTCATTTTTTTGTGCCGCTAATTTTTTTATAATCTGTCTTTAATTTTAAACCACTTGTTTAAAAAAGTCAAAAATAAAAAAACTTACAAGTCTTTTTTAATAACACAAATTGTCTTTTAGGGTAATTTTTGTCTCTATTGGCTGTAGAGAATTGATGGGAAATTAAATATATATATTAATATTTTCTCTCGAACTCAATTCCCAGTCCCCCTTCTCTTTGGAAGAAAGGGAAAACATGAGGATGAGCTGTTTTCATTGACTTGCAACCCTCAAGGTATCCCGGCACATTTTAAAAATTCTCCTTGAGGGTTGTGCGTCTTAATACCTTCAAGGAAACAAGTTCTAAAATTAGTTTTTATACCTTGAAGGAAATCGTGCGTCAAATTCCATAACTTAACAACCTTCAAGGTATCCGGGCATTTTTGAATAATTTTCCTTGAAGGTTTTGTGCTTTGATACCTTCCAAGTAACAAATTTGAAAATTAGGTTTCATAGCGTGAAGGTAATAATGAAGCACCTACGGAGCTTAAACGATTTATCCTTTCTGGTTTTCTACAAAAATACAACCCCGATGGTGTTGAAAAACATCTATCTGCAGAACTCCGTTAGGAGTTCCATTATTGTAGGATGAAATTTTGAAATTGGAAATTAAACTTCGTAGAAGTTTTATGCTCTCATTAAGAGTATTGGTACTTATACCTTCAAGGAGACAAGTTCTAAAATTAGTTTTTATACCTTGAAGGAAATCGTGCAATCAGATTCCCGCAATCTTGATTTTAATTTTTAGATTCAGAGATTGCGGGAATTTTCCATAACTTAACAACCCTCAAGGTATCCGGGCATTTTTGAATAATTTTCCTTGAAGGTTTTGTGCTTTGATACCTTCCAAGTAACAAATTTGAAAATTAGGTTTCATAGCGTGAAGGTAATAATGAAGCACCTACGGAGCTTAAACGATTTATCCTTTCTGGTTTTCTACAAAAATGCAACCCCGACGGGGTTGAAAAACATCAATCTGCAGAACTCCGTTAGGAGTTGCATTATTGCAGGATGAAATTTTGAAATTGGAGATTAAACTTCGTAGAAGTTTCATGCTCTTCTTTTTAGGGTATTAAACTTCTACCTTCAAGGAAACAAGTTCTAAAATTAGTTTTTATACCTTGAAGGAAATTGTGTTTCAAATTCCCGCTAGAACTAAAATTCCCGAAATTTTAGTTCTAATTTTAATCTTATAAATTGCGGGAATATAAGGGCAATGATGTTGAAAAATTTTATATAAAGCTGGGGTCGAAAATATTCGACCCCTACGAAAAATCTTTGCTGTGCAAATCCGTTTGATCAGTGTTATCTGCGTGCTAGATAAAACTATTTCAGCAGCATCATCTTCTTCGTTGCCGAAAAACTTCCCGCAGTCAGTTTATAGAAATAGACTTCGCTCGGCAGTTTTGATGCATCAAACTCGATTTCATGTGTGCCCACAGCCATTGATTTGTTTAACAGAGTTGCAACTTCTCTGCCGAGGAGATCGTATACTTTTAATTTAACAACCTCACCCCTGCCCCTCTCCTTACTAAGGAGAGGGGTTTGGGGAGAGGT
>JAENZU010000680.1 GCA_016841125.1 Melioribacter sp.
TTCTACAGGTTCAGTTACCTCTTCAGAAATTGCATCTTCAACAATTTTCGCAACCGGTGCTTTTTCTTCCTCCGATTTTTCCTTACCCTCAGGCTTCACAGTTTCTTCTAGTTCTGCAGACTCGGTTTCAGTTTCTTTTTCAATTTCTTCCGCAACTTCCTCGGTTTTAACCTCGGCTGCGGCTTCGTCTTCTTCTTCTGACTTTACTTCTGCTGGTTCCTCAGGCTGCTGCTCGGCTTCTAAGTTTTCTTCTTCTACTTCTTCTTTATCAGAATATTTCTTTTGAAACTCGGATATTTTTCTGTAATGCTTTTCAGTTTTTTCAATATCCTTTTGGAATTTTTCCTGGATGTCTGCAATCATTTCATCTGAAAGCACAGACATGTGACCAGTAACTTTGTAGCCTTTTTCTTTAAGAAAATCCTCTAAGACCTGAGTAGCCAGATTAATCTCAGCCGCGAATTTGTATAATCTCAGTTTTTTAGGTTTTGTAGCTTCAGCCATAATTTTCTATTACCTGATGGTTAAATTTATTCTTCTTCTTCAAATTGATTTTTAAGAACTTCTAAAATTTGTTCAGCTTTATCGGCACCTATTTCTTTAATAGCTTTAATCTTTTCAACACCAGCTTGCAGCACTTCAACTGCTGTATCGAAACGGTTGTTAATAAGTAAATCTACGATGTCTGAACCAAGTTCATCTTTTAGATCGAGCAATTCAATATCATCTTCATATTCTTCGAACGGTTTTTCCTCCCGTATCACTTCGATATTAAAACCTGTAAGTTTTATTGCTAGTCTAATATTAACACCATTTCTTCCAACTATCAAAGAAACCTGATCGCTATCGGCATAAACTGTGCATTGTTTATTAACTTCATCCAGTTCGATTTGTTTCAGTTTAGCAGGTGCTAGCGCCCGCTGAATATATACCAGCGGATCATCTGAATAATTGATTACATCTATATTTTCATTATTTAATTCTCTAACAATTGCATGAATTCTAACGCCTTTCATCCCGACACATGCACCAACTGCATCTATTCGTGAATCTGTAGATTCAACTGCAACCTTTGCGCGTTCGCCGGGTTCTCTTGCAATTCCTTTTATTTCAATAACTTTGTCATAAATTTCGGGTATCTCAATTTCAAATAATCTTTCCAAAAAAGTGTTATCGCCGCGGGAAATTATGATGACAGGACCGTTAGGAGTTTTCTTAACTTCTTTAATGACAGCACGTATTGTATCCCCTTTACGGTATTTTTCACGCGGTATCTGTTCGTAACGCGGAAGCAGCAATTCATTTTTGTTATGATTTACGAGAACATCATTTCTTCTAACTTGGTAAATATCTCCGACGACTATCTCGCCGAGCATTTCGCCATATTCTTTATAAACTATATCTTTTTCAATTTCACGGATTCTCTGATTCAAATTTTGACGAGCAAGATTTATGAGTCTTCTTCCGAAAGTGACCAACTCAAGCTTCTCAACATATTCTTCTCCAACTTCAAGTTCGTCGTCATTACCTTTTTCATTTACTTCTTCGATACTGATTTCCGTTTGCGGATCTTCAACTACATCAACAATGATTCGTTCAAGGAAAATTTCAATATCTCCCCTATCCATATTTACTACTACACTGTAATTGACATCCTGACCATATTTCTTTTTAACTAATAAGCCGAAAATATCTTCGATAATACCTCCCAAAACGTCTTTGTCAAGGCTCTTAGCCCTTACCATTTGGGAAAAAGATTCAACTATTTCGGTATTCATTTTGCTGCCTCCGTCATCAAAAACTAATTAAAACCT
>JAENZU010000681.1 GCA_016841125.1 Melioribacter sp.
CCACGAGTGAAGAGAAGAGGAAAGATAAACCGAAAACAGTTGCAATACTTAAAGTGGCGTATCCGTAAGCTAAAAAGAAACGCCATAAAACATCATCTACAGCGAAGATATAAATTTTTTCTTTGAACACCAGCAGTTCACCGGTTCCGAAAAATGCCATGCTTCCGAAAAGACTTACTATCATTAAGAATCCGAGCAGCATATTTGTGTAAATAAGTCCTGCAAGATATTTAGCTGATAGGATTTGAAATCTTGAAACCGGACGCGTAATCATCATCCGGTAAGTACCCGATGTAGCTTCGCCGGCAAGCAGATCGCCTCCAACCAGCACAATCAAAAAGGGAATATGAATGTAAAGTGTCTGCAGAATGAAATTTGCAATAAGGTATCCATTGAGAAGATCACCAACAAACACAAACGACTGCTTTAAGTTTTGAGTAGCAAAATTTATATAACCTTCACCCTCAAAATGAAGTGCAATTTGCACAACGGGAGTTAAAACCCCAATGGCAATAAAGCCGATGTAAGTCCGCCATTTTCTAAAAAGCTTTGTTAATTCTATTCCGACCAGCTTAATCATTTTTCCCCCTCTTCTAATATTTTCAAGAAGTACTCTTCGAGGGATCGTCTTGGAATGAGTGAATTAACTTCAATGTCATGTTCAACTAAAAATTTATTTAACTCCGAAATATTTTCATTGCCGAATTCGAAAATCAATTCTTTCTTTTCGATTTTCTTTAAGTGATCATTCCATATCGACTCTCTAACAATTCGTTCTGCCTTTTCGATATCCGATACTTCAACAGTTACTGCAAGTTTATCGGAATTCAGCAGTTCATCAACTCTGCCCTCAATTCTAGTTTTACCTTTGTTGATGATTATCATTCTGTCCGCAATAATTTCCACTTCCTTTAAAATGTGGGATGAAAGAAAAATGGTTTTGTCCTGCTGTTTGCTCAGCATAATTATCAAATCCCGAATATCTTTGATTCCCTGCGGATCTAATCCTGTTGTTGGTTCATCGAGTATAATTAATTCGGGATCGTGAAGCAATGCTTGAGCTAAACCCAATCTTTGTTTCATCCCGTGCGAGTAGGTTTTTACTTTACTCTTCCAGCGTTTTTGCAAACCGACTAATTCCAGCACTTCCATAATTTTCTTTTTTGAAGTATCAGCACCCGACATTTTGCCTAATATCTCTAAATTTTTATAGGCCGTCAGGTAAAGATAAAAATCGGGCTTTTCAACAATGGCTCCAACCCTACATAGAATATCTTTCCTATTTTTTTTAAGTGATTTACCGAAAAGTTTTATCTCTCCTGCGGTCGGTTCAATCAATGAAAGCATCATCCGGATAGTAGTACTTTTGCCCGCACCGTTTGGTCCTAAAAATCCGAACACATCACCCCGGTAAACATTTAAGTGTAAATTATCAACTGCTGTGAGATCTTTGAACCGCTTAGTTAATCCGGTGATCTCAATAATTTTTTCTTCAGACAAATTTTCTCCTTTACTAATGTGGATTAGACGAATTAGAAAATTTCAAGTTCACAACATTTAGAACCATCTAAAGGAATGTATAGTTTCCAACTTTTGGAATTAAACTAAATCACAATTGAAATAAACAAACAGTTTAAACAATTATTATTCTTTTTCGTAATTTTCAAAGTATAATTTAGTTAAAGGGAGGCAATTATGCGAAGCATACTCACCATCTTATTTGCACTGATTTTATTAGCCGGATGCAGTAAGGAAATTATGAAACCCGCAGCAATAGAATTCAGACTTGCAGAAACATCCCCGGCAGACTCA
>JAENZU010000682.1 GCA_016841125.1 Melioribacter sp.
AATGTTTACCGGAGTTAACAATTTTTTCAAACAATCTCAGTACACCATCGGCATCCTTATCTGTAACGTATTTATAAGGCCAGTAGGAAAGAGATTTGGTGCCGATCCTGATATTCTGAATATGGTCGAATTCAGGCGAAAGCAGAGGTTCAATGTAGGCTTCCAATTTTTGAAGCGACATTACCATCGGATCCCCGCCGGTAAAAAGAACATCGGTTACTTCGGTGTGTCTTTTGAGATATCGCTGAAATTTCTGCGATTCATCCGTTGCGAATTTCAAATCGTTCATACCAACAAACTGTGCCCATCTGAAGCAAAATGTACAATAAGCATGGCATGTTTGTCCGCTCGAAGGAAATACCAAACATGTTTCTTTGTACTTATGCTGAACTCCGGGAACAGGTTCGTCGCTGTCCAAAGTAGGAACATTGGCAGTCATTTGACCTGCGGGATGCGGATTTAATTCTAAACGGATTTCATTGGCAACTTTTTTAATAGTTTGATGATCAGAACCGTTTTTCAATACTTCTGCCATCCTATTGAATCTCTCTGCACCAAGCATCCCTTTTTGCATAAAGGTAAGCTGAAATATTGGATCTTCGGGAACATTATCCCAATTAATCAATTCTTCAACTACATAATTATTAGTTCGAAAAGGTAAAACATTTGCTACAACTTTCGATTCAAACTGCAATTCTTCCGGGAGTGCCTTGAATTGCGGCATTGTTTCTAAATGCCTCAAACCGTAGAATTTCATCGGACGTATTTTGATCATGGAATTCCTCCTTTCGATAAATACCACCGGAATTAACTGGAGGTAAAATTGCTAAAATCTTATCTGTACAATGATCAGATATAAAATGTTTTGGGAAAAGGTTTTGCAACAGAGGTACTTTTATCTAATATAAACCAAAGAGAGAAAAATGCAAGTGAATTTGGCAGTTTTAAAATAAAAAAAGCGGTTTGATCACCGCTTTATTTAAGGTCTGTTACCTTCCCGATATCATCAAGCTTTACAAATTTTTCTTGGAATTTGTAACTGCCATTTTCAGTTTTAACAGTTTTAACAAACTTTACGTTAATAAAATTTGATTTAGCTTTAGCCTTTGCTTTATCTGCGAACGATTGTTGCTTTGCCATTTTCTTCTCCGTTATTTTTAGCTCAGAAATATAATAATAATGGAGATAAAATGAAATATTTATTGAATTATTTTTAGTATTCACAAATTTTGAATGACAGGCAGAGTCAGGATATACTTTACAATCTTTGATGTGATAAATAGATTGTAGATGGTGCAAATTATAATATAAAAATTGGAAATTGGTTAGTGGAGATTCAAGATTCAAAAAAAAATCGCACCGGGAGTGCGGGGATAGGCAAATCGAATAGTTTTAGAGTTTAGGTTTACTTCTCCGTCTTTGAAGTGATCAAAACTGTAGTCAACTATTTAAATTTGCTTTATACCAGTTCCTCAAATGCGGCATTCAAAGTTTCTTTTAGATCTTTGGGCGAGATCAAAATTTGTGTTCCTCGAACTCCAGCGCTCACATAAATTTTTTCGAATAGCTGAGCTGTCTCATCGATAAAAGTGGGAAATTGCTTTTTCATTCCGATAGGCGAGCAGCCTCCGCGAATGTAGCCCGTCAAAGGAAACAGATCTTTAACTTTGATTAATTCTACTTTTTTGCTGCTCACAGCTTTTGCCGCTTTTTTTAAGTCCAATTCAAAATTGCCGGGTACAACAAACACCAAATTATTGCCGTTGTTATCAACAGTTACAAGAGTTTTAAAAACTGTTTCCGGT
>JAENZU010000029.1 GCA_016841125.1 Melioribacter sp.
GGCAGGAATTCTTTTATCACGGTAATTGGGGTAATTCCGCGAGAGAGGTTTACAATATTTTTAATGATAATAAATATCTGGCGAAAATTTATCCGGGCTTAAAAAAATATGTTGATTACTTTGATAAAGAAAGGGATAAAGAAAACAGCGGGCTATACGATATTGAAAATCATTACGAAACCGGACAGGAGTACATGCACCGTTACATAGCCGTATCAAAAGACGCAGACAAAGACCATTGGGGCGATGTATTCAGGCTTAAGGGTGTTGATGTTACGGTTTATATTTATGAACTAAAAAAAGTTTTAGGTGAGATTGCAAATACGTTAGGTAAAAGTAAAAAGGAGGTTGACACTTGGAAAAAAGGTGCAGAAAAAACTAAACATGCTGTGCTTGATAAAATGTGGGATACGAATGATGAAATGTTCTATGATGTAAATCCCTTTACCAATAAGCGGACGAAAGTAAAAGCGGCAGTTTGCTTTTACCCTTATTTCACTGATATAGTTGATGAATCTCATCTCCCGGGATTAAAGAAACACTTATTAAATCCTGAAGAATTTTGGACTGAGTGGCCTGTAACTTCATCAAGTAAAGATGATAAATATTACTCTTCAGATGCTGAATGGAAAGGGCAGAGAATGAATTGCCCTTGGAATGGGCGAGTATGGCCAATGACAAACAGTCATATTGCTGAAGTATTGGCAGTATCATCAATGAGATTTGACGATATTGAGTTGCAAGGAAAGGCAGTTGAGTTTATTAACAAGTTTATAAAGATGATGTTTTTTAAGCAAGATTCCAAAAGACCTAATTGTTTTGAACATTACAATCCTAATAATGCAATACCCAGTATTTATAGGGGCGTTGATGATTATCAGCATTCATGGGTGGTTGACTTGATAATCAAATATGTTGCAGGAATTCAAACTAAAGATGAATCAGTTGTTATTAATCCTTTCGCTTTTGAACTAGACCATTTTCTAATTGATGAAGTAAAGATCAGGGGAAAAAGGGTGAAAGTCGAAAGAAAGAAAAATCAATTCACAGTCTGGGTTGATTCGAAGCAAAAGGTAAAATCAGAAATTGGAAAACCCGTAATTCTGAATATCTAACAAAACTTAGAGATTACAATGAAGAAATTACTACCAGTTTTTATACTATTATCATCAATGCTGATTGGGCAGGGAATTACAAAATTAAATCTGCATTCGGATGAAAAAGGTTTAAATGTATTGGAAGTTGGAATTAAGAATGATCTACTAACAATTAGTCCGGTCCCGGTATTTTCATTTAAATTAAATGATGCAATCTTATCCAGCAGCCAGCTCAGTTGGGAAAAAGAAGACATTTCTTATATCGCACTTCATCCATCAGGATTAAAAATTAAAGTGAGGATTGATGATGAGTTCGTCCGCGGAAAGAAAATAGAACTAGCTTTCCTAAATGGATCGGAAAAACAGATCAAGATTGCCGATGTTGTCCCGTTCGGAGAAAATAAAGACCATGTTTATATAACTGCAGACGGACCCGAAAGCGGTGTTAACTATCTTTCCCGAACTGTACTATTCGGACCGGGTGAAAGTCCCATTGGTGTTGTGCTTCCTGATAACTTATGGCATTTGGGTTTTGCCGATGTGAAAATTAAGGACGATCTATTTTTAACTGCAATAGCCAGACGCGGCGAATCGGACAAAGCTTCAATAAGAAGATGGTTCACAGAATTGGAACCGGAAGGTTTTATAAACTACAATATTTATGTGGATGTTCATGATGGTAATTGGAAAAACGGGTTAGAGTTAATGTTCAGAGATAGATGGCTTTATGATCTCGAAGAGTTTGATAATTCCTTATTTGAAAGGGAAGACCTAAAATGGATTCGACATGATTATGTTATGCTAATGGAAATGGCTTGGGATCAGGCATATAGAGATGCCTTAGAAGGAGAATATCACTTTGAAGAATTATTACAAAGTGTTGAACCTCTTTTCGGAGGTTATGATGCTTTTCACCTATGGCCGACTTGGCCTCGTTTGGGGTTGGATCAACGAAATCAATTCGATCTTTACAGAGATCTGCCCGGCGGAATATCTAAAATTAAGAGTCAAGTTGACTATGCCCACCAAAAAGGAGTTAAGTATTTTATCGCATATAATCCTTGGGATGCAAGTACCCGAAAAGAAGATCACTTAAAAGGAATGGCAGATCTGCTAAGGGATACAAATGCAGATGGTGTAATTTTGGACACACGCGGAGAATCAAGCAGTGAACTTCAGGCTGCTGCCGATAAAGTGAAGCCGGGTATTGTTATGTACAGCGAAGGAATGGCAATAACAAAACATATGCCTGGTATTGTTTCCGGTCGTGTGCACGATGCACTTTACATGCCCCCGCCATTAAATCTAAATAAATTTATTAAACCTGAATTTGCGATTTTCAGAGTACTGCAGCCGAAAGACGGTCATCTGCACAGAGAGATTGGGGTAGCATTTTTTAACGGCTACGGAGTTGAGATAAATATTATGAGAGCCGGAAGACCTCACTGGCTCGAAACCGAATATAAATATCTCGGCAGAACAACTAAAATTTTAAGAGAGAACACCAATTGTTTTTTAGATACAAATTGGGAACCGCTTGTTAATTCAACAATGGATAGTGTTTGGGCTAACAAATGGCACGGAGATGGAAAAACAATTTATACCATCTTCAGTTTAAACCCCGGCGGTGTTGCCGATCCGGTACTCGAAGTATCAAAAAAAGATGGATATCATTTTGTAAGTTTATGGAACCACGAGGAACTGGAACCTGAAGAAATTGAAGGGAAGAATTACGTAAATGTTTACACAGATGCTTTCAATAAATCATGGCTTGGTACCAGAAAAGAGGGAAGTGTAGATTGTATAGCACAGCTTCCTGAAATTTTAAATGTTCGGTTGTACCATGATTCCTTAACCTTTAGTGCAGAAAGAGGAACAAAAATATTAGTCTGGTCGGATCTGCCAGCGTATGATAAAACACCTGCTGAATTTTCGATTGACCAAAAGACAATTTCCCTTATGGAATACTTCCCCAAAAAAGAAGAAAAATTTGTAGTTCAACTTTTTAATGGTGATCAGCTTCTCGATGAGAGAGTTGTTGATGTCGGTTTAGGAACACCCCGTTTAATAAGCAGGATCGAACGGACAGAAAAAGCGAGCGACGTTCCGGATGGCATGGTTAAGGTTACCGGCGGCAATTATGTTTATAAAATGGATCCGACTGAGGATCCGAATCCGGTTGTATTTTATCCTGATTACTCCGAACCAAAAGATGTTTCAATCAGCACATTTTTTATGGATAAGTATCTTGTAACAAATCAGCAGTATTTTGAATTTCTTACAGATTCGGGATATGAGCCGAAAGATAAATCAAATTTTCTATCTCATTGGGTTGACGGCAAACCGCCAGTTGGAAAAGAAAATCACCCTGTTGTAAATGTTAATTTAGATGATGCCAAAGCATTCGCTGAGTGGGCAGGAAAAAGATTGCCTACAAGTATCGAATGGCAATACGCTGCACAGGGGAATGATGGCAGAATCTACCCGTGGGGGAATGAATTTGATTCGACAAAATGTAATGACGGATTAAATCACACGACGCCCGTCGATATGTTTCCTGAAGGTGCAAGTCCGTTTGGTGTTGAAGATATGGTCGGAAATGTTTGGCAATTAACTAATGATATTTATGATACGGCTTGTTATTATTTTGGAATAATGCGCGGCGGCAGTTATTACAATCCTTCTTCATCAATTTGGTATGTCGTCGGTGGACCCTGGAAAGTAACAAAACATCAGATGCTTCTGCTAGTGGGTCCGGGGTTTGACCGGAACGCGACAGTAGGTTTCAGATGCGTAAAGGATGCGTTATGAAATTATAAATAAAATGCGTTTAAACAATTTGACTTTAATATTAGAATGAGTAAATTATTTCCAAAAAAAATATTGTTAACGTTAACATAAGGTTTATCTCTGAACAAATTGTTAAAAATAGTATTTCTCTCATTTCTGTTTGGGTTGATCATAAATGCTCAAAGCGGAGAAAAAATAACTCTCCGCGTATTTAATTGGGCAGGCATTTACGAAATTCCGCTGACCCAGCAAATTATAGATGAATATGAAAGACTTAATCCCAATATTGAAATAATTTATCAACCCACACCCGACGCCCAATACGAGAACAAAATACTAACGGCATTAGCTGCAGGCGAACCACCGGATGTATTTTTACTGGATTCTAAATCTGTTCCTTCCTTCACAAATAAACATGTTCTTCTCGATCTCAACAAGTATGTTGATAAATTAAATATCGACACAACTCAATGGTTCAGTAACGTTACAAATATTGCCCGCAGGGATTCTGGTTTGTATGCCTTTCCCAAAGGTTTTACGCCAATGATGATCTACTATAATAAAAAATTATTTGATGAAGCGAATATTCCATACCCTGAATTTGATTGGACAAGAGATGATTATCTTAGGATAGCGAAAACATTAACTGTGGACGAAAACAACGATGGAAAGCCCGATCAATACGGGGCGACATTTATAAATTATTTTTACAACTGGATACCCTGGATTTGGTCAGCAGGGGGAGATGTTCTTGACCCCGATGGGTCAGAGGCTTCTGGTTACTTAAACTCGCCGGAGACAGAATCTACATTTCAATTTCTGATCGATATAAGAAAAAAATATAATGCGGCTCCCGATGTAGGTACATGGGCGCAGTCCGGTAAAACAGGCACACTTCGCGCACTATTTTACAATAATAAAATTGGAATGGTTTTAGACGGTCATTGGAGAATTCCCGGAATGCTCAAATATATGGATAGAAATCACCCGGAGTTCGATCCTAATTATGAATTGAATCTTGGTATTGTCGGCGTTCCAAAAGGACCGGGCGGGAAAAAAGTAAATGTGATGTATGAAAGCGGCTGGTGTGTTCCGGTAAATGTTGAGCATCCAGAAGAAGCGGTGAAACTTGCTGCCTTTATGTCGGGTGAATACGCGAGCAGGATCAGGTCAGCATCCAAACTTGAAATTTCCGCAAATAAAAAAGTCACGTATGAAGTAGTAGAACAAGACAAGTTTGGTTTGGAAGCGGAGTTTTTAAAAGAGGTTCCATATTGCCGTCAACCCTGGGGCTCCAGAATTGAACGCTTTACTGAAATTGAAAAAGTTCTGCAGGATGCAGTTGATGAAGTAATGCTGAATGATGAACCGATGCATGCCACAATGACGCGATACGCAAAAACTATTGATACCAAACTATTCAATATAAGAGAGAACGCAAATTTTGAATTCAAAGAGATTGAAGAGCACTCAGAGATTATTAAATTTTTAATCGGGGTTGCTCTTCTAATTTTTATCATTATGCTGTTTTTATATTACCGCGCTAAGGGAAAAGAAAGACATCAATTGAAAACAGGTGTGTTTTTCTTAACTCCTTCATTGATTCACTTAACGGTTTTTATTTTCACACCTATTGTATTTGCAGCATACTTAAGTTTTCACCGGTGGGATATAGTTGTACCGGATAAACCATTTGTAGGTTTGGATAATTTCAAGGAGTTATTCACCGATCCTTCTTTCTGGAATGCTCTAAAAAATACATTCATTTATACTTTAAATGTTCCTTTAACAATGTCAATTTCTTTAGCTGTTGCTTTGATGATGCACAAGAAATTAAAAGGGATTGGGTTCTTACGAACTTTATATTTTCTGCCGACAGTAACATCATTTGTTGCCATCTCTTTAGTTTGGATGTGGATTTATAATCCTTCTTACGGTGTAGCAAATTATTTTTTAGATTTAGTTGGTCTCCCTCCCCTGCAATGGTTAAACTCAACGCAGACGGCAATGATCTCAGTCATTATTTTTACAATTTGGTTAAACATTGGTTTTCAAATGATTATATTTTTGGCGGGTCTGCAAGGCATACCGGAAGAGCTATATGAAGTTTCAAGAATTGACGGTGCATCAGCCTGGAAACAATTCTGGCATGTGACTCTTCCGCTTTTAAAGCCTACCACATTTTTTATTTTAGTAACTTCATTTATTGGCTCGTTTCAAATTTTTACAACAATTTATGTAATGACACAAGGCGGACCCATTGGAAGTACGGATGTGTTCGTTTATCATATTTACGATGCTGCGTGGAATCAGCTTAGGATGGGATATGCTTCCGCAATGTCTTGGATTTTATTTTTTATAATTTTAGCAGCAACATATATTCAATTTAAATTAATCGGAAAAGATGTTGAATACTCGTAAACTTTGGAAAAAATCGGGTAACACTGTTATTTACGGATTGTTAATTCTACTGGCAATATCGATGCTGCTTCCATTTATCTGGATGTTGAGCACTTCGCTAATGAATGAGCTTGAAGTTTACAGTTTCCCGCCAAAGTTTATACCCTCAAATTGGCGATGGGAAAATTTTGTTGAGGCGATGACACTTCAGCCGTTCGGGAGATATTTTTTGAATTCAGCAATAGTTTCAATTATGGTTGTGAGCGGGCAGATGATATTCTGTTCGATGGCGGCATATTCATTTGCAAGAATCAAATTTAAGGGACACGAAAAAGTTTTTGCCGTTTATATTTCAACAATGATGATACCCGCGATAGTTACAATTATTCCGGCTTTCTTAATTATAAATACTTTCGGCTGGATGAATACTTATTGGGCTCTCGCAACTCCCACAATATCTAATGTGTGGGGAATTTTTTTGCTGCGGCAGTTTTTCTTAACTATTCCAAAAGATTTAGAAGATGCAGCTAGAATTGACGGGGCCTCGGAGAGTAGAATTTTCTGGACAATTAGTTTACCCCTCTCGCAACCGGCTCTTGCAACTCTGGCAATATTTAGCTTTATGGCTAGCTGGAAAGATTTTCTTTGGCCATTAATTGTTACTAACCGGGCTGATATGCGTACGGTCGAAGTCGGCATCGCAAATTTCAGTACCGTTTATTCAACAGACTGGCCGCATCAAATGGCGGCTGCGGTTATTGTATTACTGCCTATAATTATTGTCTTCATTTTGGCACAAAGACATTTTGTTAGAGGCATTACTTTTAGCGGATTAAAAGGATAAAATTCCGGAAATATTATGGAAGCAGAAATATTAAATTTTAACATTACAAAAGTTAATCACAATGGATGGCAGGAATCTTACAAACTGTCCAATGGGATTATTGACATAATTGTTTTGACTGATGTTGGACCAAGGATTATACACTTCGGATTTACAGGGGAGAGGAACGAATTAAAAGAATACGCTGAAATGGCAGGACTTTCCGGCGGAAACGATTGGCGAATTTACGGCGGGCATCGCTTGTGGTGTGCTCCTGAAGACAAAAATAGCACTTACGCACCGGATAATTCTAAAGTGAATTTTACTTCCGATAATCAGTCTGTTACATTAATGAGAGATATTAATTCCGGTGCAAATATCCGGAAAATTATTAATATATCTCTTTCAAATGATGAACCATCAATTTTAGTTAAACATAAAATAGTTAATGTGAGCAATGAGGATATTATACTTTCGCCATGGGCTTTAACGGTAATGGCGCCGGGCGGCAAAGCTATTATTCCGCTTCCGCCGAGAGGTGAGCACCCCGAATGTTTGAATCCTAACAGTTCCATTACGCTTTGGCCTTATACAGACATGTCTGATCCCCACTGGACTTGGAATAAAGAGCATATTATTTTGGAGCAAACTTCAAAACTGTTGAATCCTCAAAAGATTGGTGTTTTAAATAAGAATGGCTGGCTCGGCTATTATAATGATTCACATTTTTTCTTGAAAACTTTTGATTACATTGAAGGGGAAGTTTATCCTGATTTGGGATGCAACTCGGAAGTTTTCGCCAATGATGAAATGACTGAAATTGAATCACTTGGTCCGTTGACATTTCTAAAAAGTGGGGAAGAGGTGAATCACGAGGAAAAATGGTATCTATTCAAGAATATTAAAGAACCGACTACAGATAAAGAAATCAACGAAATAATATTACCGATATTGGAAAAAAATGATAATTAGATTTTTGAAAAGGTATTTAATTACTTAGCAGGAAAAATGAAAAAGAGAGTAACAGTAAAACAGATTGCCGATGAAATCGGAATGTCGATGATGACAGTTTCCCGCGCATTGAACGAAAATGGAAATATAAATAAAAAGACTCGTGAAAAAGTTCTAAAGACCGCCAAAAAATTGGGGTACATACCTAATTTTGTTGCAAAAAGTTTAGTGCAGCAAAAGACTTTTACAATTGGTGTAATAATTCCTGAAATAACACACTCATTTTTCCCCGAAGTTATAAGAGGTATAGAGGAAGTTGCATATCAATCGAAATATCAAATTATTCTTGCGCACTCTGCCGAAGATCAGCAGAAAGAGAAACTTGCTATAAGAACCCTCGCTTCCAAAAGAGTGGATGGCTTGTTAATCTCTACGGCACAATCGGTTACAGAATTTGACCATTATCAGGAAGTTGTTAGCCATGGTCTTCCTTTGGTATCATTCGATAGATGTGTTTATGATATTGGAGTAAGTACTGTTAGTATTGATGATGAACTCAGCGCCGAACAAATAACAGAACATCTGATAAAAATCGGTTATAAAAAAATAGCTCATTTAGCAGGACCTGTAACCGTCTCGATTGGAAAGAAAAGACTGAACGGTTTTAAGAAAGCTCTTAAAAAAAATAAATTAGTGCTTAATGAAGATTTTATTATTCCTTCCGGTTTTCAGGAAGCAGATGGTTATAACTCGATGAAAAAATTATTAAAATTGCCCAAAACCAAACGCCCGAGAGGAATTGTTGCAGTAAACGACCCGGCTGCTTTCGGTGCCATGAAGGCAATACTTGAGGAGGGTTATAAAATTCCGGAGGACTTTGCGCTTGTCGGTTTCTCGGACGATATCAGAGCTGAACTGATGGAAGTTCCTCTCACTACTATTCGTCAGCCGGCGTATGAATTAGGCAGGATAGCAACTCAGAAATTAATAGCTCACATAGAAAATAGTAAAGAAAAGGTTGAAGAAATAATTCTTCCAACTGAAATTGTTGTTCGCAGTTCTTGCGGATTTAAATCTTCTAGCTGAATTAATGGATAAAATAGCATGAGTACCGTCTTTTTTTATTGACAATTTAAAAATTTTAATTTATAATGTTAACGTTAACATCTTTTATTAAGTTTTGTTCTTTGAGTGGTCCCGATTCATCAAAAAGTAAAAGTTTGAAAATATTTTCCGATCAAATGGTTAATCAACCAAATCTATAACTTTAATTAGGAGGAATGAAATGAAATCATTCTATACCGCACTAATTTTTTTATTAGTACTTACCTTCCTGGCTTCCTCGTCTCTTATTGCCCAGGAGCAAATTGGAGGACCTTACACAAAAGATGCAAACACTCTCATGCTTCTTCATTTTGATAACGACTTTGTAAACCAGTCTGATTTTTCAGACGACGGTGTCGCACACGGCAGTTATCAGTTTTTCCCTGTTTCCGCAATGACAGCTTTAAATTCAAGTTTACGTTTAGATAACGACGCGCTCTCAGATTCTTCTTACGTAACCGTTCCTGATAACGACAATTTGGATTTAACAGGAAGCTGGACTATTGAAGGATGGATAAATGTGTTTACTTTCGGTCAATCCGGAAGTGATCACAGATGGGTTCCTCGCCTCTGTATTAAACCCGGCGATCAAGCATTCTGGCAGCCGAACTGGTGGGTAGAACTTTGGGGTGACAATAGATGGTTCCAGGTTGGATTCCATACCGAAGATCAAGCAAACTGGCCTGCTGTTACTTCTGCACCAAACGTAATGCAGCCGGGCGAATGGGTTCACTTAACATTCATCCGCGACGACAGTAGAAAAATATTAATTCAAATGGTACATGATGCATCACTAAATCTAAAATGGTTTGGTTCGATGTCTTATGCCGGACTGCCGGTTCAAACTCCTGTTTTAACTGCACAGGATGTTCATATGGGTTGGGCAGGTGCGGTAGGCATTCCTACTTCAAGTACCGATTCTTGGTTAGACGGGTTCATTGACGAAGTTAGAATAAGCAACGTAGTTAGAGACTTTGCTGTTCCGCCAATTATTACATACTTAAGCCAAGTGGAAAATCAAGAAGCATCCGTCGGTTCTTACGAAGTAAAATCTCATGCATTTCCTTTCCATTCGACAGGAACATTTACCTCAGCTGATTTGAAATATTCTATCGACGGCGGAAATAGCTGGAGTAGTGTTGCGATGACTGGTACTACCAATGATACTCTCGTAGGTACAATTCCTCAGCAGCCGATTGGCTCAGTAGTTCAATACTATGTTGAGATTACCGATGACAGAAGTCAGACATCAACTTTTCCTTCAACAGGCGTTGATCCTCTTTCATTCGGTGTTTTCCAGCCAAATACAAAAGTATTAGATCTAGATTTTGAATCAAACTCATTTCCTGTTTCTGACAATTCTCCCTATAATCAAACTGTAGTAGCACATAACGGTCTCTTTACAAACGAAGCAAAAGAAGGAAGTTTCGCATACGACTTCTTCCCGAAAGATACATTGGGTGTTTCACAGCCGGATTCAATAATTACTTATTTAAGTGTTGATTCTCCATTCTTAACAATGAAAGAATTTGCACTTGATTACTGGTTCAAATTTGAGGCAGATACAATCTTCCCTTATATCAGAATGATAATCAGATCGGCTTCAGGCAACCACGTTGATCAAAACTACTATGTTAGAACAGAACCAGGCGGTGCTTTGTCCGCACGTTATCAGGTTGATCCTAACGATGCGAATAGAACCAAAGATAATGTTAATCTTTTCGTACCTGAAAATACTCTTGAGAAAGATAAATGGTATCATGTTCTTTTTGAAAGAAGTAATGATTTAGCAGTTCTTAAAATTGGTGATGAAAATAATAATTTCCTTGCAAAAGGATATGATGCAGAAGACATAGCTCTTAATCCACCAAGACCTGGTGTGACCCCGCTAAGAATTGGCTGGGCAGGTAACAATTGGGAAGGTACTTATAGAAACTTTATCGGTAAAATGGATGCGATAAAAATCTACAACTACGCTGCTCTAAATTTAGATACCTTGGACAATATGACAATTACTGTAGGTGTTGAAGATGAACAAGCACCTGTCGTTCCATTTGAATTTGAGCTTACTCAGAACTATCCAAATCCGTTTAACCCTTCCACATCGATTAAGTATGAAATTCCGGAAGCTGGTGTTGTTAGTCTTGCAGTTTATGACATACTCGGTAAAAAAGTTGCAACTTTAGTAGACGATGTTAAGAATCCCGGTAACTACGAAGTTGTCTGGAATGGTAAAAACAGCGTAGGCAAAGAAGTAGCCAGCGGTGTTTATTTCTATACATTAAAATCAAATAATAGAGTTCAGACATTAAAGATGTTGTTGTTGCGATAAGTAAGTGATAAGTATTAGCCGGGGCATTTTGTCCCGGCTGATTTTATAATTGACCTCAAGGTATAAATATGTTTAGTGATTTTCCTAAAAAATATGTGATACTTTTACTCTTTGCCTTCAGCCTATTCTTTTTTTCATCTTGTGAGACCGGGGTAGAAGATTCACCTGATCCGGGAGTTGTTAGAATTACACTGCAGGCTGATCCTTCGAACACGTTTATTGTTAACCGCAGCGACACATTTTCAGTTTACACACCTTTCGAAGCAAGTTTTAATGTAAATACTTTTCAAGGTTCGGCATTCTCCGGTGACCAATTCGCAATTCTTTTCAGATCAATTACAAGCTACGCACAGGAAGATTCGGTTTATCAAATTATAGAATATGATATCAACAAGGGAAGAGTTGAAGTATCTTCGGCAGATTCAGTTAAGGTTTACAGCATGCTTGATGCGGTTAGAGAAGTAGACAGAGGTAATATTTCTACATCCGATTTTGTTGATCCTAAACAGGCAGACTATGTAGATAAAATCCTCGGTATTGAAAGAGGTACTATAAATCCTGCCGATTTAACAGCAGACTACAAAAAGTTTACTCTTTTTGAATCTTTTGTTCCGCCAGGAAAATATGATAAAATTAAATTCGGGCTTGGTGTCCCGACAGATGTTTCAAAAGCCAGGGTTTATCTTAAGAAATTTTCAGGTGAATTTTTATCGGTTCCATTAGAGATTCCGCCCGATGATAAATTGTTGAAGGAATTCGATTTAGATTTCAATGTCGAATCCGGGAGAACAACTCAGATTAATGTTATAATTGTTCCTTTCACTTCACTTACAAGATATAAAGATAGTTACCGTTTTTCGAGAGAGATGCATATTAAAGGAGTTGAGTACTTTTAAGCTCAATAATTTATAGGATCAAGTTTTATGATGAGTAAATTTAAATTTAATTTATTTTCGGCATTTACGTTAGTGATGCTGATTTTATTTATTATCTCCTGCGAACGGAAAACTTCGCCGGCAGATCCGAATGAATATCCGAATACTTCAATGGCAAATATTCCCAGAGATAATGATACAACCAAATTGTTCGCCCTACTGACTTTGCATTGGGATGGCGAAGATTTCGACGGATTTATTTCCGGGTATGAATATAGATATAAAACTTATCGTAAGTCTATTGGTGATTCGATTGTGCAGGATTGGAAATTCACAGATCAGACAAGTTTGACAATTCCTTTTCTATCTGATGACAGTGTTGAAAACAAACAGGTTTTTGAAATTCGTGCAATCGACGATCAGGGGGATGCTGATCCGACACCGGCTACTAAAAACTTTTATACATATAGAACAGACTTTCCGATAACTGAAATATTATACCCGATCCAAAATAGAACCTACTTTGTGGTTGAACAATTGACCGATTGGTGGGGAGGGATTGAACTTGAATTCAAAGCTTATGATCCGGATATTGATAAAGGCGGAGGAATAACAGAATACGGCTGGGCAGTTGACGGCGGTGACACAACCTGGACGAAGGATACTGCCGTTGTTATTATTCCTGATAAATTCCAACAGCCTTTAGTCGGTGAACATAAAATAACCGTTACTTCAAGAGATAATACAAATTTAATTGATCCGATCGGAGCTACAGTCACAATCAAACTTGTGAGTCCGGCAGGCGGCAAAAATATTTTAATTATTGATGCGACTACTGAAACCAACTTCCCCGGCGGATTAACCAACAAAGCCACCGACGCTCAAGTAGACGCCTTCTATAGTGAAATTTTTCCTAATAGCGATCAATGGGATTTGCGCCAAAGAGGATTCCCTCCGGTAGATTCAATTGGTCAGTATAAATTAGTTGTCTGGCATTCGGATGACTTGCCGTTCACGCAGCCGCACGTAATAGCTAATTATACCGATCAGATAAAAGATTATTTGAATGTTGGCGGTAATATTATTATCGGCGGATGGAGAATACTTAAATCTTTTGCATGGACTCAGAATTTCCCAATAACTTTTCCCCCTGAATCATTTGTTAATGAATATCTTCATATTGTATCTGTTGATGAGTCTTCATTTGAAGGTGACATGACTTACGCAGACGGACTTCAAGGATTATACAGCAGTATACGTGTCGATTCGGTTAAAATGGCAGGGTTCCCTTATTTTGGAAAATTGTCGCACGTTAATCTGATATCGTTGCCTGCCGGTTTTACAGACGGAATTTATTTTTATCAAAACCCGCCTAACAGTCAATATTTCGAATTCCGCGGCAAGACCATCGGCTTAAGATATTACGGTACTGCATTCCAATCTGTTGTTCTAGGATTTCCGATGTATTTCTTAAAACTTGAAGATGCCAAAGTTATGGCGCAGGAAATACTTGCGCAAATGGGAATTTAAATTTTAAAAGGAAATGGGAGTAACTTTTAAGTGAAAGCTCTAAAAATAATATTGATATGTAGTTGTTGTTTGATCCTTTCCTCTCAGATATTCGCACAAGGCAGGGGTAAAATAACAGGTACAATTACCGACAAAGTTTCCGGCGAAGCGTTGATCGGAGTGAATGTAATGCTTGTCGGTACAACCATGGGCGCCACTACGGATGTTGATGGAGAATATTATATAATTGGCGTACCTGTGAGCACCTACGATATTAAAGCCTCTTATATTGGTTACCATCCTTTGACCGTTGAAGGTGTAATGGTTAGAACCGATTTGACAACTGAAATCAATATTGAAATGAGCGAACAGTCCATTGAAATGCCCACGGTTACTGTTACAGCAGAACAAAAGTTGGTTCAGAGAGATATTACTTCCACCAGGAAAACAGTTAGTAAAGAAACCATGGAGGATATTCCCGGTTTAGAAACTACAGCAGACGTATTTAAACTGCAGGGCGGAACAGTAATAACAGGCGCGCCGCAGACATTGGATTTGGCAGACGGAACTCAGCTGCAAGTGCGCGATGAAAGTGTAAAAGATATTCACATAAGAGGCGGAAGAGGCGGCGAAATTTTATTTATGGTTGACGGAATTCCTGTAAACCATCCTTTGTACGGCGGAAGAAGTGTGTTAGATTTAAACGTAGTAGCCGTTGAACAAATAGAATTGTTAACAGGTGCATTCAGTGCCGAATATGGTCAAGCTCAATCCGG